>DNNX01000069.1 GCA_003497445.1 Acholeplasmataceae bacterium
CTAGAAGTTGTTAGAGATTTATTCTTACAAAGAACTGCAGAAGAAACATTAGAATTTTTGGGATTACTTGCTGCAATTGATAAAGATGATGTAGTATTATTAGGACAATCAGAAATCTTTATTGGATTATTATCACAGTTTTTAACTAATCCTAATAATCAATCACTTTTCTCTACGACATTACTTGACTTAGCTGCGAATTATGCAGGAATTCAAAATGAATTGATTACGAACATTCCATTTAGCACTGAATTATTTGAAATCAACCCTGCTGCATTGGATACAAATGGGAACTTAAATCCAAATGAAGTAGCAATCATGTTTGATTTAGCAAACGCATTAACAACTTCTACTGGACTATTTGAATTTAATACTTTAGATGATATTTATGCAGACGGCTTATTAGATGGAATTTTTGAATCAGATATATTCATGAGTTATGCATCAAATGCACTTCAAAATGAAGCATTACAAGCATATGCAATTGCAGTTTTAAACAATCTTCAAGATATCGCAACTGTACCATCAACATTCGTTGAACTTGATGCTGCGTTATTAGATTCTAACGGATATGTCTTACCTTCTGAATTAGAAGCACTTGCAGATGTGATGTATGTCTTAGGTCTTATGGACATTGATACTGTAAGACAAATGATGGCAGATTTAATGGAATCACCTTCGATTCCTACAGCTTTAGGGTTAATTAGAGGATATGCTATATCTGAAGATTTTGAAAATAAACGTTTAGATACGTTAATAAATTCTAATGTTGTATATTCAGTCATTGCACAATACTTAGACAATGATAATTTATACGATGTCTTATTACCATTCTTACCTCAAGCACTCACCGATACATTTGGAAATGTTGATTTAGGTGTTTCAAGCGATCTTAGAGCAGATGAAGGTTTAAGTGTTGAATATATATCAAGAGCTGAACTTAAAAAGTTACTTACAGCTATATCATACATTCCTTTTGATCCAACAACGATCGATGATAATGTATTTGAGTTCATTACTGACTTAATTGGTGAAAATATTAACACTGATACAAATGAAGACGATTTAGATCGCCTCTTGACATCAGGATACTTAAGAGAAAAACTTTCAAGATTATTTTTATCTGAAACTGTATTAAGCTTATTTGATGAGACATCAGAATCATTTAATTTACCTGCTGAAAGCTTTGTTTTAGTAGATGAGCGTAGAAGACTAACAGCTGAAGAATTAAGAAACATCGTAGAAGCATTTGCTGTGTTAGAAATTACAACTTTTGACGAATTAGATTTCTCATTTGAAGTATTTACAGCTCTAACTACTGCTGAAAGAGAGACAGTATTAGAATCTGATTATTTATATGCTATTATTGATGGACTCATTCAAAATCAACAATCTGTTGCAATTCCACAAGAAGTGATTGCTGTCACAGGTGAAATTTCTCAAGAAGAAATTCTAGCTGTGATTGAAGCAGCAGAATTGTTAAATATCACAGATGTTACAAGTCTAGAAACAGCAATAACAGAATTAGATCAAAATAATGCAGATGATGCAGCAGTATTACAACTACTTGAAGATTTGGATTCAGGTATTGTGGACAGTCTTTTAGATCTATTACCTTAATACAATGAAATAAAAAAACACCTCGATACTTGAGGTGTTTTTTTATTATTTTTTTGAAACTCTTAGCTTTTTAAGTTTTGCAAACCTTGGAAGTCCATCTTCTAATTTTGCTTTTTCGTCCCCTTGAATTAAAGGTAATGCATAATCTATATAGTCTTGAGTGAGCCCCGTATTATCTTCTTTAATCCATTGAAGTGGTACTTTTTGTTCTTCATTGGCTGCTTTTTGAAGTGGAATTCTTACATATTTTATTTTGTATGGATTTGAAGACACACGTTTGAAACCGATCATTTTATCTGTTGCTCCAGAAACAGCTGCTTTTACTGCTTTGCGTCCTGCATTAAATGCTTCAGTGACATCGACTTTAGAGGCAAGATGTGCAGCACTACGTTGCATGAGTGAAAACTCTATCGCACGTAATTTAACATTAAATCGATTGCCGAGTTCAGATACAAGAGCTTGGGCGGTACCACCTAATTGGGCATGTCCAAATGCATCTTTCTTAAGTTCTTGATAAAGTTCAGGAACATATTTGCCTTCTTTTGTTTTAATCCCTTCAGAAACTGCAACAATGACTTTTCCTTTTTGTTTTAAGACTCGGTCAACATCAGAAAAGAATACTTCTGGATCAAATGTTTTTTCTGGTAAATAGACTAAATCAGGTCCTTGACCTTTATGTTGTGCGAGTGCAGCAGCAGCAGTTAACCATCCTGCGTTACGTCCCATCACTTCAACGACGGTAATCATTGGTTGATCATAGACAGTCGCATCATGAAATAATTCCATAAATGTTGTTGCAACATATTTTGCAGCACTACCATACCCTGGTGAGTGATCTGTGACGTTTAAATCATTATCAATGGTTTTGGGAACCCCCATGACATTACAATCAAATCCTTCTTTTTTAAAGAATTTAGAAATTTTATTACATGTATCCATGGAGTCATTACCACCGTTATAAAAGAAGTAACGAATGTTGTATTTTCTAAAGACTACGAGTAAACGTCTGTATTCACTATCATCTTTTTTAGGATCTTTTAATTTATAACGCACACTACCGATTGCTGAAGAAGGTGTATTCTTTAATCGTTTTAATTCTTCGATATCTTCTTTTGAAATATCAATAAAATCTTCTTCTAAAATCCCTTTGATTCCATGAACTGCACCAAAAACTCCGGTAATATTTTCTTGATTGAGTGCTTCAATAAAAACACCAGCTGCACTGGCATTAATGACTGAAGTTGGACCTCCGGATTGCCCTAATAATGCATTTCCAACTAAATTTTTCATGACTGACATCTCTTTCGTTTTTCTTTTATTTTAACATAAAAAAAATATCTTTTAAGAATTGACTTAAAATAGAGGGTTTTCTTTAAGACTCTCATGAAATTATGTTATAATATTTAAGGTATTTTGTATTGAAAGGGTCATTATGAATATTGCTGTTTTAACCTCTGGTGGTGACGCACCAGGTATGAATGCTGCCGTTCGTGCAGTTGTACGTTCAGCAGAATCTTTAGGACATCAAGTATATGGTGTAAAAGATGGTTATAAAGGTTTAATCGAAGATGATTTGGTTTTATTGGATCATCAAAGTGTCTCTGGTATGTTAAGTTCAGGTGGAACGTTTTTAGGTACCGCTAGAGTCCCTGAATTTCATGAACTTGAATATCAGAAAAAAGCCATTGAAAACTTGAAAAAAAGAAATGTTGAAGCTTTAATTACAATTGGTGGGGATGGTACTTATCGTGGTGCAATGGATTTATCTAAGCTAGGCATGAAAGTCATTGGACTTCCAGGCACGATTGACAATGATATTGCTGGTACAGATTATACGATTGGGTTTTCTACTGCAGTTGAAACCATCGTCAGTGCGATTGATAAACTTAGAGATACTTCACAATCTCATCAGCGTTGTTCGATTGTTGAAGTCATGGGAAGAAGTTGTGGTGATCTTGCATTATTTGCAGGCATTTGTGGGGGTGCAGAATTTATCATTACACCTGAAAACCCTGTCAAAAAAGAAGATATTATCAAAACATTAAAACAACATAAAGAAAAAGGTAGACGTCACGCAATTATTGTTGTAACTGAACATGTATTTGATGTACACGCACTTGCAAATGAAATTACAGAAGCCTCTGGATTTGCATCACGTGCAACCGTACTTGGTTACATTCAACGAGGTGGACATCCAGATAGTGAAGATCGTATATTAGGTTCTAGAATGGGTGCTTATGCCATTGAACTTTTACATGGTGGAATCCACGGTGTATGTGTAGGGATTCGTGATTCACAAATGATTCACATGCCTTTTGCAAATGTCGTTGGATTTCCTAGACCAAAAAACCCACTATATAAATTATATAAAAAAATAGCGTAAAAAGAGAAAGGAAAAAATATGAGTAAATACGTATATTTATTTAAAGAAGGCGATCAGTCTATGCGTAATCTCCTTGGAGGTAAAGGTGCAAACTTAGCAGAGATGTCTCGCTTAGGATTACCAGTACCACAAGGATTTACCGTTACAACTGAAGCTTGTAATGCTTATTATGATGCAGGAAAAACGATTTCTGATGACATCATCAAACAAATTTTTGATGCACTTGCTGCAACAGAAAAAGAAATGGGTAAAAAATTTGGAGATTCTGAAGAACCATTTTTAGTATCTGTACGTTCAGGTGCGCGTGCATCTATGCCAGGAATGATGGATACCATTCTAAATTTGGGTCTAAATGATAAAACAGTTAAAGCTTTAGCAATTAAAACTTCAAATGGAAGATTTGCTAAAGACAGTTATAGAAGATTCATTCAAATGTACGGTAA
>DNNX01000053.1:0-4789 GCA_003497445.1 Acholeplasmataceae bacterium
CTATAAAAGTATCCAATATTACATGTGTAAATTGCGCTCAAACCATTACACAATATTTTGATGATTTAGATGATATTAAAGCAGATGTGCATGTGACATCAAAACGTGTCACATTTACATACGATGAAGAAAAATATCAAACAGATGATATCATTCATCATTTAAGTATTATTGGCTATCATGCCATTATGACCTCAGATGATGCAAAAAAGCAAAGAAAAAAAGATACTTTTGATCTCATTTTAGGCACAATACTTACATTGCCACTACTCTATACGATGGTCCATCATTTAGGACTTCCTTTAGACGTACCAGATTTTCTCATGAATGGGTATGTCCAATGGGCAATTTCCACACCAATATTATTTTATGTAGGTAGACGCTTTTTCTATCAAACATATCATCAAATTAAATCAAAGAATTTAGGGATGGATACACTTGTTGTTATTGGAACAACATCAGCATACATATTAAGTATTATTGAAACCATTTCTAATTCAAATATGATGATGGCAAATCTATATTTTGAAACAACAGCCGTGATTATTTGGATGGTACTTATCGGGCATACCTTTGAAAACAGAGTAAAAGAAAAAACATCAGATGAACTGTTTACATTGATGTCACTTGGTGCAAAAGAAGCACGTGTAAAAACAAAAGATGGCCTTGTCATGATGCCAATAAGTCAAATAAAACTTCATGATATTGTGGTCGTACTTGCCAATGAAAAAATACCAGTAGACGGTAAAATTATTTTAGGACAAACGTATATTGATGAACAAATGTTGACAGGTGAATCGATGCCTGTCGTGAAGTCCATTGGTCAAGACGTCTATGGTGCGACGCTCAATATGATGGAAACCATTGAAGTCGAAGTGTTAAAAGAAGGTCATGAGACAATGTTACAGTCTATTATTAACACAGTGATGGAAACAGCACTCATCAAACCTAAAATTCAACGTATTGCAGACCAAATTGCAAAATTATTTGTACCAATTGTTGTCTTGATTGCACTCATGACCATGATGGTATGGACCATCATCGATCCAAATAATGTCAATGAGGGTATCAAAGCAACGATTGCTGTTCTCGTTATTAGTTGTCCATGTGCATTAGGTTTAGCAACACCAACATCTATTTCAGTTGCAAGTGGTATCGCGTTTAAAAGAGGCATATTATATAAAGGTGGCGCATTTTTTGAACAAGCGCAACAACTCAATGCCATTGCATTTGATAAAACTGGCACACTAACACAAGGTAAACCTCAAGTGGTTCATATCGAAGGTGATGTATTATCCATTGCAGCATCACTTGAATATCATGCCAATCATCCTCTTGCCAAAGCGGTCATGGAAGCATACAATGATACCATCATTGATGCAACAGAATTAGACATTGTCATCGGTAAAGGATTAACAGGAAAGATAGATGATAAAACATATATCATCGGTTCAAAATCATTTTTACAATCTAAAAATATTGATATCCAGTTTGATACAGAAGTCTATCATGAGGAAGGAAAAACGGTCATATATGTAGCGAATATAGCTACATGTCTTGGCTATCTTGTAATTGAGGATACACTCAAAGATGATGCAATAAAGCTCATAGAAGAACTTAAAAAAAGAAACATTACCCCTGTTATGATTACAGGTGACCACCAAAAAACTGCAGCTTCAATAGCAGCAAGACTTGGTATTGATACCTTTTATTCAGAAGTATTACCACAAGATAAAGCAAACATTATTCAAAAACTTCAAGAAGAGGGGTATCGTGTCGCATTTGTTGGTGATGGTATGAATGACGCACCAGCGTTAACCATGGCACATGTTGGATTTGCCGTTCATAGTGGACATGATGTTGCACTTGATGCGTCAGATGTCACATTAATGTCTGCAGAATTAAAACTTGTGGTAGATGCGTTAGATTTATCGAAAGCAACCTTGAATAATATTAAATTAAATTTCTTATGGGCATTTTCATACAATATGATCCTTATTCCTGTTGCTGCTTTAGGATTACTAGATCCTACACTTGCAGGCATTGGGATGGCCTTTTCATCACTCATGGTTGTATTAAATGCACTCGGTTTAAAACGATTTAAATTCATAAAATTATAGGAGAATACTATGACAATAAAAGTAACCAACATGACATGCCAACACTGTGTAAGAACCATTCAAATGGCACTCATTAAAAACAAAATTATCGCCGACATCAACTTAAATGATCAAACGGTTTCGGTTTCAAATGATCTATCAGAATCAGTGGTTAAAAAAGTCATTCATGATGCTGGCTATGAGACAGCATGAGAATAACAACAGGAAAATATAAAGGTAGAGTATTACAAAGAGTTGGAACAAAAGAGACGAGAGAAACATCAAACATGGTCAAACAAGCAGTATTTAACACATTATTTGATGTTTCAGATCAAATTGTTTTAGATGTCTTTGCAGGATCTGGTCAATATGGTTTCGAAGCCATTAGTAGAGGTGCAAAAAAAGCAATTTTTATCGATCATCAAAAACAAGCATCCATGACCATTCTAGAAAATGCTCAATTGCTTCAATGTCAAGACATGATTAAAATTTATGAACAAAACGTAACAAAAAAGGTTTTTAACATGATTTCTGATAAGATTGATATTACATTTGTAGATCCTCCGTATCATTATCAAGAGTACGAACAATTATTAAATGTACTACCAAAATCCAAAAAAATCATCATTGAAGCAGAAAAAAAGACCCAATTAAACGATATCATTGGATCTTATAAAAAGATAAAAGAAAAAAATTATGGCATCAAGAAAGTATTTTTATATCATTTACTTTAAACGTCTCACACGAGGCGTTTTATTTTTCATCGTAATCGAAACAAAATGATACTTTTTTAAATCTAATAAAACAGGAGGCACATCATTTATCATTGTGCCACCATTAAAAATATCCTCTTTGATATCGTCAATTGGTAACATGAATACATGGACTTTCATACGATCAGCATAATAGATCCCCACATAATCTAATATGTACGCATTTGAAGATAAAAACGTTTCAAATCGTACTTTAAATGATTTTTTAGGGACATCAAATTGATATACTTTTTGTATCTTTTTACCGACAATAATATATGCATATTCCTTTGTTTCTTTAAATACATACATCCATACAATGATATTCATGATCAGTAATGCGAGTAATAAAAGGGTCTCTATACCTCCTAACGTCATATAAATAAAGCCTGCAGAAAGCCAAGCCATCACTGTAATTGCATACACAATTGTACGTTCTAAATATTTTGTTTTAAATGCTGTATCGATCCCTTTATGTTTTTTTAATGATTGAATCGAAATTGAATCAAACAAAAATACATATAATAATAAACTCATAATTGAAGCAATAAAATCGAGTATTCCAGAGACATTATTGATATCCAAAATAATCATAATGAGTTGGTAGAAAACAATAATGAAAAGTGCCACACGACCATACTTTGTGTTTCTAAACAAAAGTCGTATGACATACCCTATAAAAAAAAGCCTTAAACTTGTAAATAAAACGTTGACGATGATGGCCACTAAAAACATCATAAAATCTCCATTTCACTTGTATTTTAGCATATCTTCTTATAAAATATGAATAGAAATGAGGGAACTAATGGAAATATCTGTTGTATTATTTATCGTAGTTATCATCTTAGTATTACTCGCTGGAGGCGTAATCGGTTTTTTCTTAGCAAGAGCTTGGTTTAAACGTTACTTAGAAAAAAATCCACCAGTGAATGAAAATATGATAAAAGAAATGATGCGTCAGATGGGAAGAACACCTTCTCAAAAACAAGTCAATCAAATATTGAATTCTATGAATCAATACAAATAAAAAACGCGAAATTCGCGTTTTTTTATTGTTTTCTTTTAAATATAAATTCTTTTCCTTGACCTAAGCGCTTTAAATTACTTATATGACGATAAAGTATGATCACAGCAATGATGACAATGACAATTGACTCTAATGCGTATGTTTCAAGTCCCTTGCTTGTTAATCCTGCAAAAAAGGATGGAAATAAACTATATAACAATGGACGTAATATCATAAGTAGAAGTGTAATGCCTGCAGCTGATAAAGAAGCGATGGAAACAATACGATTTTTAAGGAATACAATTAGAAAGGCAATGATCGCTAATAAAGCAATGAGTGGTTCAATAAATAAGATGACACCGGCGGTGGTTGCCATTGCCTTACCACCTTTAAATCCAATATAAACTGGAAATACATGCCCAATGACAGCAACAAAACCGTATAATATTTCAGTATTAAAAGGCGTTAATATATAAAATTGCTCCCACTTAAAGAACCATAAAAGGCCCATAACAAATCCGCCTTTTAAAAAATCAAAAACAAACGCCCAAATACCAATTTTAAAACCAAGTACACGAACGGCGTTAGTTGCGCCAGTATTTCCTGAACCATGTTCTCGTATATCAATGCCTTTAAATACTTTACCTAAAATGAGGCCAGTTGGAATTGACCCTAATATATAAGATAATAAAATGAGTAAGATGATATAAACAATTTGCATAATATGAACACCCCGTGAAATATTATAACATAATATAAAAAAAGTAATACAATACAAATAACATAAAAAATCGCATTATTATTTATTTTTTGATATAATTAAGAAGATAAATCAAGGAGAATCATATGCAAAATTACGATGAGTCATCCATTCAAATACTCGGCGGATTAAAAGCAGTACGTAAAAGACCCGGTATGTATATCGGTTCAAC
>DNNX01000053.1:5099-5331 GCA_003497445.1 Acholeplasmataceae bacterium
ATAGATGAAGCGTTATCTGGATTTGGTAATCAAATAAAATTAACGATTAAACAAGATAACTCTATCATGATAGAGGATCATGGCCGAGGCATCCCTTATAAAATG
Source organism: Acholeplasmataceae bacterium (assembly GCA_003497445.1). GTDB lineage: Bacteria > Bacillota_I > Bacilli_A > Acholeplasmatales > Acholeplasmataceae > UBA8290. Next base: position 5,205 of record DNNX01000053.1, read on the forward strand.
CATGCTTCAGGTAAACCAACGACTGAAGTCATTTTTATGACACTACATGCTGGTGGTAAATTTTCTGAAACTGGGGGTTATAAAGTTTCTGGAGGTTTACATGGCGTTGGATCGTCTGTTGTAAATG
>DNNX01000054.1 GCA_003497445.1 Acholeplasmataceae bacterium
TTTAAACAAAAAGAAGACACAAATTGTTCGTCTTTGATAGATGCTTTTCTTTTGTGGTGATTGAAGTGAACAACAACTGGTTTTAATTCTTTAAGTGCATGTAATAACACCATAGAATCAACGCCACCACTCACAGAAATTAAAAACGGTGTTTGATTTAATTCTTCGCGTAATTGAGACAATAAAGATTCTAAATGCATAGCTATATTATAACACGATATGGTGATGAATTCGCGCTATGATATAATACCAAAGGAGGCAATGATATGCGTATTATTTTAGCAAGCCAATCCCCAAGAAGAAAGTCTATTCTTGAAGATGCTGGCATCAATTTTGAAACCATTCCGAGTCAATTTGATGAATCATGTATTCAACCAACCTCAAAAGAGGCGTATGTGATGACATTGTCTTTTGAGAAAGCAAAAGAAGTGTTTCTTAAACATCAAGATGCGGTTGTTATTGGTGCGGATACTATCGTATATTTTAAAGATAAAATAGAACATTATTTGGGAAAACCAAAAGATGAAGATGATGCGAAACGCATGTTACGTATGTTATCAGGGAATACACACCAAGTTTTAACCGGGGTCACTGTTTTATCAAATGATTTCCAAGAAAGTTTTTATACAGTTTCTAATGTTAAGTTCAAAGCTCTCACTAAAGAAGATATCCGTTGGTACATAGAAACAAAAGAGCCATTTGATAAGGCGGGATCTTATGCGATTCAAGGCGAAGGACATCAACTGATTGATACATATGATGGTGATTTTTTTACCATTATGGGGTTACCCATTAAAGAAGTATTAAAAGTGTTATCAAAAATAAAAACATCCTAATTTAGGATGTCTTTTTTTTTATGATTTCTCTTATAGATGCCTCAGAAATCTGATATTCTTTTTTACAGAAATGACATGTAATATGTGCACCATGATCTTCATCTGCTAGTGGTGTGAGTGCATCGATTGAAAGTGATTGTAATGATTTCAAAAAGCCATCATGTGAACATGTACAATGGTAACGAACAGATTTTTTATCCAAAATCACTCCCGTACCACCTGATAAACGCTCAAATAAAGTTTCTGGGGTGTTCCCTGATTCATAAAGCGAAGTGATAGGTGGTAAAGATGCAATCACTTGTTCTATCTGATCAATCGTTTCATCTGTAACACCAGGCATGAGTTGTAATATATAACCACCACTTGTTTGAATACTTTGATCTGGATTTACAAGTACTCCGAGGCCGACACTTGAATTGGTTTGTTCAGATGCCGTAAAGTAATATGTAAAATCATCTGCAATTTCTCCAGTTTGAAGTTCGGAAGAAGACGTGTAATAATCTTTCATAAGTAAATCTTTTGTTACAAACAAAAACCCTTTTCCAACAGCCTTTCCAACAGCGAGCTTTCCTTTTTTTGGACCATCATGATAGGTCAAATACACTTCAGGATTCATAATGTCACCACGTACATCGCCTTGTCCATTCGCTTCAACTGTCATCGAGCCCACTGGACCATCGCCTTTAATCCTTAATGTGATGCGTTCACCATCTTTATACATAAGTCCCATCATCGCAGATGCAGTTAAAAATCGACCAAGTGCAGCACTTGCTGTTGGCCACGTACCATGCAATGTATGTGCTGTTTCAACAAGCGTTGTGGTAACAGCAGTATATATTCTTACCGTTTTATTATATGCATGTCCAATTAATACATAATCTTCCATCTCATCACCAAAGGTATTGTAGCATAATTGAATGTTAACTTATGGTATGATACAATCAAGTCGGTGAAAATATGGGATTTAAAATAGGCAATATTGAAGTAAATAATCAACTTGTACTTGCCCCTATGGCAGGTGTTTCAAACAGTCCGTTTAGGTTGCTTGCCAGAAATCATGGTGCAGGCATGGTTTATGCAGAAATGATTTCGGACAAAGGACTTATTTATAAAAATGAAAAAACCATTCAGATGTTATTTATGACAGATGATGAAAAACCAATGATTCAACAAATTTTTGGTTCAGATTTAGAAACCATGGTAGAAGCAGCCATCTATGTGGACAAACACAGTAATTGTGATGCTATTGATATAAATATGGGATGTCCTGTGCCAAAAGTTGCAATTAAAGCACAAGCAGGTGCAGCACTCATGAAACATCCGACACGTATTTATGATATTGTGTATGAAATTTCAAGACGTGTATCTAAACCGCTCACAGTTAAAATACGTTCAGGGTGGGATGACGATTCTGTGAATGCAGTCGAAGTTGCCAAAGAAATTGAGCGCGCTGGCGCGAGTGCCATTACCGTGCATGCAAGGACACGTGCACAAGGGTATTCAGGGAAAGCCGATTTAGATGTTATTAAAGCTGTCAAAGAAGCAGTTTCAATACCTGTCATTGGAAATGGTGATATCGTAGATGGTCCCTCAGCAAAAAGAATGCTTGAATACACTGGGTGTGATGCTGTTATGATTGGTAGAGCAGCACTTGGAAATCCGTGGATTTTTAGAGAAATTGATGCCTATTTAAAAGAGGAACCAGTAGTCGTTAGACCAACTGTTGATGAAATCAAAACACTTATGATTGAACATCTTTATGATCTTGTAAAGTTAAAAGGTGAAAAACTAGGGGTATTAGAAATGCGTAGCCATGGACCATGGTATTTAAAAGGTATTGAAAATGCGACCTCTTTAAGAAAAGAATTAGTAAGAGCAACGACAGTCCAAGAATTTGAAGATGCAGTAAGAAGATTTTAAAAAAGATTGTCAGAAGACAATCTTTTTTATTTTATAAACTTTTGATAAGGTTTTAAATGATTTGGATCGATAGAGACTTTAATATCAATCCCGCTTTCATGGTAATTTTCAGAAATAATTTTATACCTTGATTTTAGTTTATGATAGACAGACATGTCATCAAAGCTAATGGACATCGAGACATTTTCAAACGATTGATAAAGATTTTCAAAAATAACACGCATGAGTTGAGGAATACCTGTTAGTGTATGAGACGAAATCAACAAATAATCAATGTCAAGTATTGGAAAATCAGTAAGCATATCTGATTTTGTTACTACGTATTTTACTGGAATATGAGCAGCACCAATTTTTTTAAGGATGTCTTTCGTTGTTTGTATGTGAGAAAGAGATATATCTGTACCATTAATTAAATGCAAAATTAAATCTGCTTGTTTTACATCTTCTAATGTGGTTTCAAAGGAATTGATGAGTTCTGTTGGTAGTTTAGAAATAAATCCAACGGTATCGATTAATAAAAAATCTCTTTGGTTATCAAAATGAAGACGCTTTGATTTTGTATCAATCGTGGAAAAAAGCATATCTTTTTCAAGAGTTTCATGATCTTTTAAACCATATTGTTTCACTAAAGCATTCATCAAAGATGATTTTCCGGCATTGGTGTATCCAACAAGAGCAACAGTCTTTGTTTGTGTATATTTTCGTTGTTTTCGAGATGTTTCTTTTTCTGTTTTTATTTTCTTTAATTGTGTTTTTATAATAGAAATATCTTCTAATACCTTACGTCTATCTAGTTCAAGTTTCGTTTCACCAGGGCCTTTTGCGTTATAAGACCCACCACCTTGTCTAGACAAAGATGCACGCATCCCTATAAGTCTAGAAATCATATAACGTTTTTGGGCTAAAGCGATCTCCAACACTGCTTCTTTTGTTTGTGCACGTTCTGCAAAAATAGACAAAATTAAAAAGCTTCGATCAAATACTTGAACATCTAAATCAGATTCTAAATTTCTTAGTTGTGCAGGCGTAAGTTCATCATCAAAAATGACCACATCAATATCATCTTTTTGAATCAAAAGTTTGATTTCTTTAACTTTTCCATCTCCGACAAGTGTCCTAGCTGAAGCAACTTTTCCATGTTGTGAGAGTTTATGGATTGTTTTTATGTGAACCGTTTCAGAAAGCCGTTCAAGCTCATCAAGTGAACGTTGCATCTCATGGGTATTAAGTTGTGTAGAAAATGCAACTAAGATGGCATGATCTATTTTTTGTTGAGTTTGAATCATAAGTTGATTATAATTGAATTTCTTAAGATTTACTAAATAAACATGATAAACCTTAAAATAACACACAATTATGCTATAATATAGGTGTTATTTTAAGGAGTTTATATGCCTAATATTACACCAAACCTAGTCATTGAATTTTATTTAATATTTATTTTTTGCTTATTTATTTTAAGATTCATCACTTCAAGTAAAAGACTTATTGCCATATCTACAGTCTTTGCATTTATATATGCACTTTCGGCAATTGTGTATTGGCTACAATTGCCAATATTAATGCCACTTTTTGATGATCTTATTTATTGGTTGCCAATCGTATATATTATCGTGATTGTTCCAGATATGAGACTTGCGATTGATTTGGCTTGGAAAAAACAATCTAAAAAAGATGATTTTGAAATGGGTAGTGATATTACTAAATTAGAAATATATGATGCGGTACAACATTTATCCAATCAAAAAACAGGGGCACTCATTACCATTGAAAAACATAACACCTTAGATCAATTTAGTGAGCGTGCGGTATTACTGCATTCTAAAGTAAGTAAAGAAATACTCATAAATATATTCACACCATTGACACCACTACACGATGGTGCAGTGATTATTCGTGGAGATGAAATTGTTTGTGCTGGTGCCTATTATGTGCTATCTGATAACGAAAAAGTTGAATCTACCATGGGATCTAGACATCGTGCCGGACTTGGCATAAGTGAAGTGACAGACAGTTTAACAATCGTTGTTTCTGAAGAAACAGGAAATATTTCGATTGCGATTGAAGGTATTTTAGTGAGACTAAATGAAAAAGAAAAACTCATGGAATACTTAAACACCTTTATGAAGTGAGGCAAATATGAAATCGATTTTATTAATTGTATTTTTACCTTTTCGTGCATTAGCCGGAAACAGAGTGTCTGGATTTCTGTTTAATACATTTAAAAGATTTAATTGGTTAACAATTGTACTGGCGTTCATCATTGCTTTCGTTGTTGTTTTATTATAAGTTGAGGGACACATGATACATCCTATTTTCTTACTTGTTTTTTCAATCATTATGCTCGTTATGGTCATTCTTCAAAGTCTTCAACAAGAAAAAGTATATGTTGTAAGACTTCTTTTTGTTTTTGTCTTTGTATTTGGAAATGCAACATTGACTTATCTAAATGTAAATAACACAATTGTATTAGAGTCGTTATCAACAGAGTGGCAACAACTTTATTTAGTCTATACGATTCTCATTTTTATATTATTGATGTCTTTTATTTATAGTTTATTCAGAGCATCTACATTAAAATCAAATCACTATTCTATTTTTGTAAAAGCTATGAAAACGTCAAAGTTTAACATGTATTATATTTTAGATCAAAAAGAGAAAGTAAAAGATATATCAGTTGGATTTTTACAAGAATTAGGCTTAGATAAAGAAGATGTTATTGGTAAAAGATTACATCAAACACTTGCAAAATCTATTCGTATTCAACAACTTAATAACGAAGATGCAACCGAAAAGGATATCCAACAATTTTTTAATAAATATAAAAAGACCGTTCAACCAAATCAAACAGATGTCCTAGAAATGATATTTTTAAATGCCCTTGGAGAAAGATCTTTAATACGGTTTATGATTCAACCAGTCTTTGTATTTGCAAAATTTCGAGGACTTGTTGCCGTTGGTGAGAAAAAAACAGATATTGAACTCATTGCCGTGGAAAAAGAGCTTGAACAAAGTAATTTAGAACTTGAAAGCATAAGACATAAATTCATTGCTGTGTTAGAACTTACTAAAGAAGGACTTTTTTCAATAGACTTAAACAAAAAAGAAATATGGATGAACGATCAAGCCTGTCAATTATTTCAATTTGCATCAGAAAATACATCCTATGAAACATTTTTGCATAGAATGGTAAAAGAAGACCAAGAAAAACGTGAAAACATCATTCAAAGATTAAGTGTAGAGGCACCAACATACGAATTTAAATACCGAATTTTAAGAAATAATCAAACGATTTGGGTTGTTGAAAAAGGTAAATATTTATTCGAGCACCACGAAAACGGAATCATCATGGGTACGATTCAAGCTATTCAAACCAAACATTTCCAAGCATCGAATATCGAATCATTAGATGCATTAAAATCGTATCACGAGATAGAACTCGATTTGAGTAAAAAAATGAATCAGCAACAATTTTTTGACATATTATATGTGTCGATTCATAATTTAAATGCACTCAATTTAAAATATGGTAGAGATGTTGGAAATATGTTTTTAAGCGAATATATTAAACAAATGAGAAAAACATTTATTTCTGAATCAGGGGATATTTATCGTATGAGTGGGAGTCGCTTTATCATTCTCATTACCGATCCAAGACGTGTTGAATTACTCGAAAAAGGTTTAGCATCAGGCACACATTTTATGGATGTCTCAATGCAATATGGGAATATTCGGGATAAATTAGAAGTGAATGCGGTTATGATGGAAAGTACGTATGTCAAACATATTCACGAGACATTAAAACATCTAGAAGAAAAACTTTTAACGTTACGAATTGGTATGCAGAAACGTTCCACTTTAAGGTTATATGACGAAGACTGAACTTAGATATACCATGCTTGAAAAAAGAATGCAGTTGTCAAAAGAAACAATAGAGATGTATTCAAAAGAAGCTGTCAAAAAAATACAAAAACACCCTTATTATATCCATGCAAATCATATCGGTATCTATCATCCGATAAAAAACGAATTAAACATATTAGATTTAACCAACGATAAAAAACATTTTGCTTTACCTGTGGTACATGATGATGACATGCAATATCATCCCTATCATTTAGAGGCTGATCTGGTTGAAAGTGCCCTGCATATTCAAGAACCAATATTAGATAAAATCGTTGATGAGACACTTGATTTATTGATTGTACCTGCGTTAGCAGTTACTCTTGATGGTGATCGTTTAGGTTACGGGAAAGGTTTTTTCGATCGATTTATAGAACATCACCCAACAATCAAAACACTATCTGTCGTCATCGGTTTTCAAGTCATCAAAACATTACCACAAACCTTACACGATCAAAAGATTGACCAAATCATCATTGTAGGAGACACATATGATTATTGAAACAGAACATGGCGTATTCACACTAATTAAAAATCATAAAGATGCCTTTGATATCGTAAAATTTAATGAAAAATACATCCACGAGTTATTTGATAAATATTTGTATATTGTTGGTGACGTATCCTCAACAATTTTAAGGTTAAAAGGGTTTTCTGAAGAAGACAAAGGGGTTCATAGTTATAAAAAAATTCCAGATTATTTAAATGAAAGCTGCAATATGAATTCAGCATATTTCATTTTAAAAAGAGGCGAACATCAAGAAGAGGCATTACTTGAAAAAGAAGTAGATCCATCTTATAATGAAGAAAAGGAGTAATTTATGGATATTCAAACAATGGAAAATCAAGTGAATACACTCATTACCAAAGTGAGACCATACTTACAAAGAGATGGTGGAGACATCGAAATCATTTCAATTGAAGATGGCATTGTTTACGTTAAAATGCTCGGTGCTTGTGATGGTTGTATGGCCATTGATATTACTCTAAAACAGGGTATTGAAACGATGTTGCTTGAAAATGTACCAGGTATTATTGGTGTTGTGATGGTAGAAGAATAAAGGTCAAATATTGTATTTGACCTTTATTATTTGATATAATATAGGAAATTAAAATAAAAGGAGTAGCACATGTCAAAAATTGGACTTATTGTAGATTCAACATTCACCGTAGACGAAGCACTCGCAAAAAAACATGATATTTCTATCATTCCCCTGACTGTTTTTGTGGATGGAGAACCGCATTTAGACGGAACGATTACAATTAAACAACTTGAGCAAGCATTTTTAGAAGATAAAGACTTTAAAACAAGTCAACCTACACCTGAGAGTTATGTAAAAGCGTATGAAGAAAAACTTAAAAAGTATGACGAAATTCTTGTATTAACACTTGCAAAAAATTTAAGTGGGACATACAATTCAGCAACACTTGCAAGAGATACATTGGACCAACCAGAGCGTGTGACAATCGTTGATACAGAATCAACAGGTGCTGGCGGACTATACTTTGTAGAATCCGTCCTTGATTTACTTGTAAAAGAACCAACAATGAATGATTTAGTTGCTTTATGTGAAGATATTAAAACAAGAGGGTTCTTCTTTATTACTGTTGATGATCTTAAATACCTTATTAAAGGTGGAAGAATTACAAAAACAAAAGCATTTATTGGGAATTTGCTAAAGAAAAAACCAGTGTTAAAATTTAAAGATGGTAAATTAGGTTTAGATCAAACAGTACGTAGTTTCATTGGTGTAAAAGAGTATATTTTTGAACAATCCAAACACTTAATGGAATCAACAAAGAAAAAACTTAAAGTATACATCAATTATGTTAATGATATTGAGCGTGCTCAATCTCTCAAAGAAAAATTATCTGAACTCGGAAAAGATGTCAAAATTCAAATTGTTGGACTAGTGAGTCCTGTCGTCTCAGCACATGTTGGACTTGGCGCATTAGGCATCTATTTAGTCACTGAATAATACAATTAAGGATACCCTGGGGTATCCTTTTTTATGATATAATAAAATGAGGTTTTTCTATGGAATCAAATCGTATTATTAGGTGCAAAGTAACAGGTATTCAATCGTATGGAGCATTTGTTGAGTGCGGTCAAAAAAAAGGCCTGATTCATATTTCTGAGCTCTCAAATTTTTATGTTGCGAATATTGAAGATGTATTAGCCTTAAACGATGAAATAACATGTTATATATTAGAGGAACAAAGTAATAAACTTAAACTTAGCCTAAAAAGAATTTATGATATACCGGCCAGTGTTGCTAAGCACATAAAAATCATTTCGGGATTTTTAAGTTTAGAAAGAGCATTTCCGCATTTCATAGAAAAAGCAATGAAGCACATTAAAGGAGAAAAACATGATTAAATTAAACGATGCTTATGTCACACCTTTTTTAAAAGAAAATATCTCTGATTTTCAACCTGTTGTTGATAATATTCACAACATGATCCACAATAAAACTGGAAAAGGTGCTGATTTTTTAGGTTGGGTAGAATTACCAAATACAATCACGGATCAATTACCTAGAATTCAAGAGGTTGCTAATAGATTAAAACAATATGACGTTTTAGTCGTCATTGGTATCGGTGGTTCTTACTTAGGTACTAAAGCAGGGCTTCATTTTTTAGAAACACCATTTAAACAAACAAAACCTGAGATTCTTTTTGCAGGACATAATATGTC
>DNNX01000100.1:0-6443 GCA_003497445.1 Acholeplasmataceae bacterium
TCAATTATTTAGTGTATTTAGCAGGTGGATTCGTATTACTTTTAGTCATTGCTTTTAACATTGAATACAGACAAGCATTGTGGCTACAAGAGATTGGTCAAAAGATTATTTTAACGATGAGACAACAAGTATTTGATCATATTCAAACTTTAGGACCATCACAACTTAACCAAGTTCCTGTAGGGAAACTTGTTACGAGGGTTACCAATGATACAAATACACTCTCTGAAATGTATACGGATGTTGCAGCAAATTTAATTAGAAATGTTATTTATTTAACAGGAATTCTTATTGTGTTATTTGTGATTAATTATAAGATCACACTCATCTTAATGTTATTTTTACCTGTGGTTTTTTTAGCAACAGTTTTATTTAGAAAATACTCTAGAGCATCATATCGAAAAGTAAGATCGAATGTATCAGAAGTCAATGCTTTCTTATCAGAAAACTTATCTGGAATGAAGATTACCCAAGCGTTTAATCAAGAACCTAAAAAAAGACAAGTATTTTATGACAAGTCCAATCAACTTAGAAAAAGTTATATGAATGAAATATTGGTTTTTGGTACGTATCGACCATTGATGTATTTATTTTCTATGATTGGTATTCTTCTCATCTTATTTTTAGGAATTGGTGATGTCATCAATCAAGCAACATATCTCTTTGTATTTAGTGCTGGTTTGCTTTTTAGTTATTACAGTTATGTCAGAGACTTTTTTGAACCAATATTACAAATGGCAGAACAATTTAATATGCTCCAAAATGCATTTGCAAGTGCAGAAAAAATATTTGATGTTTTAGATACCGAACCAGATATTCAAAACAACACAGATGCAGTTGAACTTGAATCGTTTAAAGGGTCTATTGTATTTAAAGATGTTTGGTTTTCATATATTCCGGATGAATGGGTTTTAAAAGGTGTTTCATTTGAGGTGAAGCCAGATCAAACCGTAGCTTTTGTAGGAGCAACAGGATCTGGTAAATCAACCATACTCAATTTAATTGTTAGAAATTATGATATCCAAAAAGGTCAAATCCTTATTGATGGCATAGACATCCAAGAAATTAAAAGAGAAAGTTTAAGAAAACATATAGGTCAAATGCTTCAAGATGTCTTTTTATTCAGTGGGACACTTAAAGATAACATCAAACTATTTGATGAAACGAAAACGGATGAAGCCATGATGGAGGCTGCAAACTATGTTGGTTTGAATCACGTCATTGATAATTTAAAAGATGGTTATGATCATAAAGTTTTAGAGCGAGGAAACAACTTTTCTTCAGGTCAAAGACAACTCATATCTTTTGCGAGAACAGTGTTATATCGACCATCCTTGATGATATTAGATGAGGCAACAGCCAATATCGATAGCGAAACAGAGAGTATTATTCAAGAAAGTTTAGAGAAGATGATGAATATCTCTACGATGATCATTGTAGCTCATAGGTTATCTACCATACAGCATGCAGACCAAATTATTGTGATGAGTCATGGTAAAATAGTTGAAAGCGGGTCACATCAAGAGTTACTTAAAGAAAAAGGCTTATATTTCAATTTATATCAACTTCAATATGAAGAAAGAAAGGTTCAATAGATATGTTAAAAAAAGAAGTCATTCAAGCTTTACTTAATGAAGCATTAGAAACCGGTGCTGATTTTGCAGAGTTATTTTTTGAAGACACCAATCAAGAAGTGATACGCGTCACATCCAAAGATGTGAGCAATGTCTCTTATAACAATGTGCATGGTGTTGGCGTAAGACTCATTAAAAATAATGATGTTGTTTATGGATATTCTAATGAAGTATCTGAAGACAAAGTTCGCGCACTTGTTGTGTCACTTCGTGCATCGTTTGATGGAGATAAAAGAGAAGCGCTACCACTCAAAGATGCATTACCTTTTGATAATAAAGTCAAAAGACCCATGGAAGTAGTATCTGCTAAAGAAAAAACAGATAAACTTTTAGCCTTATCTGAGGTGATTCTTTCATATGATCCAAAAATTGTTCAATCGATTACACAATTACTATCATGGAAGCAGTCGATTTTGGTTGCAAATTCTAATGGCATATATCAAGATGATGAAAGACATTATGCTCGTGTGATTTTAATGGGTGTTGCAAGTGAAAATGGCCAAATGCAACAAGTGTTTGAAGGTCCAGGACGTGCCATGGGTTTTGAAATTTTTGATGACATCGATACGTTTGCACTTGCAAAAGATGTTGCAGAACGTGCAGTACATATGCTTACAGCTCAACCAATTGTTGCTCAAGAAATGCCTGTGGTTCTTGCAAATGGTTGGGGTGGTGTGATTTTCCATGAAGCATGTGGACATCCACTTGAAGCAACTGCAGTTGCGAAAGGTTTGTCTCCGTTTACAGGAAAACTTGGTCAAGCGATTGGATCATCAGTTGTCACTGCGTATGATGATGGAGATGTTGATGGTGCTTGGGGTCGTACATCATTTGATGATGAAGGTATGAAAACACAGAAAAATTTACTGATTGAAAATGGTATTTTAAAATCTTATTTAGTCGATTATCGTAACGGTCTTACAATGAATCATAAACCAACAGGATCTGGTCGAAGACAAAACTATAAATTCCCACCAACTTCTCGTATGAATACAACATATATTGCCCCCGGTAAAGATAAAGTTGAAGAGATTATTAAAGATACGAAGTATGGTTTATATGCAAAACAACTTGGTGGTGGTCAAGTTTCTCCAGCAACAGGAGAGTTTAATTTTGCAGTATCAGAAGGATACATGATTGAAGATGGAAAACTCACAACACCAGTGAAAGGTGCCATGCTTATTGGTAAAGGACATGAAGTTTTATTTAAAATCGATCGTGTCGCGGATAATTTAGATTTCGGTCAAGGGATGTGTGGATCTATTTCAGGATCCATTCCAACTGATGTTGGACAACCAACGATACGCGTTTCTAAAATGACGGTTGGTGGATCAGGAGGTCAAGCATGAATACAAAAAAATGGATAGCATTAGGGCTTTCTAAAGGATTAACAGATGTAGAAATATCTGTATCTGAATCGTCTTCATTAAAACTTGTTGCATATGAAGGTAAAATTGAACAAAATACGATTTCAGATGTCTCAACTGTTTCTATTAGAGGGATATATGACGGGAACATAGGAAAAGTAAGATTTGAATATTTTTCAGATGAACAAGTTGACAAAATGCTAGATAAAGTCATTGAAAATGCAAAAGTCATTACAGTAAAAGAACCTTCAATCATTTATGAGGGGTCAGCTTCATATCCTGAAGTGAAAGCAAATGATTTTGATTTTTCAAGTGTAGATATGACAAAAAAAGTGTCTGATTTGATTACCCTTGAAACCACCATTAGAGCAAATAAAAAAGTCTCAAATGTTCAAACTGCAGTATATCAAGAAAACAGTAGTGGTGCGATTCTTACAAACTCTAAAGGGTTACATCTAACAAGAAAGAATCGTTTTGCATATGCATATGGAATTGGTGTTTTTAAAGAAGGTGATGATATTAATACAGCGTATGAATTTGATATTTTTAAAACGTATGAGGCATTTGATCCTAATAAGCTTGCGAATATTACAATTGAAAAAGGATTGAAACGTTTAGGTGCTGTATCCTTACCAACAAAATTTTATCCAGTTGTATTTTCTAATGAAACATTCTCTGATTTATTGAGTGTTTTCTCAAACTTATATTCTGCAGAGTCTGCGTATCGTCATTTAACCCCTTTTGAAAATAAAGTTGGTGAAAAGGTTGCTCAAGCAAATTTTAATTTAATTGATGATCCATTACATGAAAAGGCATATTTCCAAATTCCTTTTGATGATGAAGGGGTTGCATGTCAAAAAAAATATGTCATTAAAGATGGTATCTTTCAAGGATTTATGAATGATCTTAAAATGGCTGCAATGATGAAACAAGAACCTACTGGTAATAGTTTTGGTGGCGCTATCCGTACAACAAACATGTATTTAGAACCTGGTGATTTATCATTTGATGAGATGATTGCAACGATTGAAGATGGGGTGTATATTACCGATTTAGTTGGGTTGCATGCTGGAGTAAAAACAATATCAGGAGATTTCTCACTTCAAGCAAGTGGCTTTAAAATTGAAAACGGAAAGATTGCCTTTCCAGTCAATATGATTGTTGTTTCGGGAAATTTCTTTGATGTGATGAACAATCTTGAGACACTTGCAAATGATCTTAAATTTGATGTTTCAGGATTTGGTAGTCCAAGTGTTCATGTGAAGTCATTATCGATTAGTGGTGAAACTAAATAATACGCCTTCCGGCGTATTTTTTATTGATTTTTTCTTAATATGTAAAACTATCGAAACAAACGTTTTCATAAGTGATAATACCTATAAAATTGATATACTTATCATGTACACAAATAAGGAGCAATTATGAGCAAATATAGTGTTAAAAGACCAATTACTGTGTTAATGGGTGTCCTAATTATTATTGTTTTAGGACTCTTTTCGATTACAAGATTACCATTAACATTGTTTCCAGAAGTAAATTTACCATTTGTAGTAACAGTGACATCTTATCCTGGTGCGAGTCCAGAAGAAATTGAAAGTGCTGTTTCTGAGCCTTTAGAAGCTGCAGTATCAACGATTGGAAACTTTTCAACAGTGACATCACAATCTAATGAAAACTTTGCAATTTCATTTGTAACATTTCAAGATGGTACAAACTTAGATAGTGTCACCGTTGAATTAAGAGAAATTATTAATAATTTAACATTTCCAGAAGGTGTTGGAAACACCTCTATTTTAAGGTTATCTCCAGATTTACTACCTGTTATGAATATCACGATGTATCGAACATTTGATGAAACCGTTTCAGATGAAGAGGCACTCATTTTAAATACAGAGTGGATTACCAGAGATATATTAAATGAATTAAAAAGTATTCCGGGTGTTGCAGATGTGAGTTTAACAGGTGCAGCAGATGTTGTTTTAGAAGTGAATCTAGATGAAGCAATATTAGAGACATTAGGATTAACACAAGATGATATCTTAAATACATTTAACGAACAAAATACAGAAGGACTCGTTGGTGCAGCCATCGATGAAGGTGTGATCAGATTACTTTATTTGGGGGACGCACCAGAAACACTTGATCAAGTAAAAAGAACGCCAATCGTGTATGATAATGGTGTATTGTATACACTTGAAGATCTTTCAAGTTCTGTTAAATTTGTCAATGATTCTACAGATAGTTATTCAAAAGTGGATGGTCGACAAGGCATTCAAATCTCGTTTCAAAAACAATCGGATGTAGGGATCACAGAAGTTACAACACGTATCTTAAAAAAGTTAGACAGTTTGATTGACGATAGTCAGTATGACGCTTCATATGATGTCTTATTTGATCAAGGAGCATTTATTACCGATTCTATTAACTCTGTCTTTTTAAACTTACTCATTGGTGGGTTACTTGCAGTCGGTGTTTTATTTGTCTTTTTAAGAGATATTAAACCTACGATTATTGTAGGACTTGCCATTCCAATTTCAGTGGTTGCTGCATTCTTATTAATGTTTTTATCAAACATTACACTCAACATTATTTCGATGGGTGGGTTAGCATTAGGTATTGGTATGCTTGTGGATAACTCTGTCGTTGTGATTGAAAATATTTACAGGTTATTATCTGAAGGTAAAACAAAAGTTGAAGCTGCCATTGTTGGTGCGAAAGAAGTTGGAGGTGCCATTGCTGCATCTACCATTACAACTGCAGCAGTATTCTTACCAATCTTTTTTATCGAAGGACTTGTTGCAGATATTTTTATTCCAATGGCACTTACCATTGTGTATTCATTAGGGGCAAGTCTTGTGATTGCATTATCGATGGTACCTTCTATGGCTTCTCGATTTTTAAATGATCAAGTCATCAAAGAGGAATCTAAAACGTCTAAAGCCTTTAAAAACGTATATAAAAGCAGTGTATTATTTTCTATTAAATATAAATGGCTTACTTTTTTAGTCATTATTGCATTACTTTTTGGATCATCTGCCATTGTATTTTCAAGAGGGTTTATTTTGATTCCACCTACTGATGAAGGGACAATTTCAGTAGATATTAATTTTACAGGTGATTTAGAATTTACTGATCAAACGGCATTTGCAGATCAACTCACATTTGATTTACTTGCATTAAGAGATGTGGATTCGGTATCAGCAACTTTAGGCGGTGGATTTGTTTTTGGTCCTCCTCAAGCACAAGGATCAGGTGAAACACTAGCATTGACCGTGACACTTAAAGAAGATAGAACAAATTCTACACAAGACAATGCAGCATTCATTGAAAACTTTATTTTAAATTATGATTTTAAAGATTTAGACAATATTTCTCAGGATAATTTACTAGAAATTGCAGTCTCTACACAAGATTCATCTGCGGGTGCATTTGGTCCAACAGG
>DNNX01000100.1:6771-25886 GCA_003497445.1 Acholeplasmataceae bacterium
GGTGTTGAAGATCCAGATAATGGTATTAATGTTGGTGCAGATCGTATCTTTATTGATGTTGATCAAGAAGCTGCGATTCAACTAGGACTTACTAATCAAGATGTGATTGATAACTTTAATTTGGCCTTCAGTTTATTAGGTAATATTGCAACAACTGAGACATTAGATGTCTTTATTGATGGTGTAACGTATACATTAAATGTTCCAACCGATGCGGCACTTGGATTGTCACTGGATGTCTTTGGTGATTATGAACAATTTTTAGGTGGCGTCATGTTGTTTGATGACAACGTTCGTGATCTAATCGATCGTTCATATGACGAAGCTTTATACGGACCATTATACGTCCCAAATTTCTTGCTTCCTACATATGAAGCAGGAACACCTATTCAACTGATTGTGAATCCTGGTGTATTTATAACAATGGATGAAAATAATGAGCCTGTTGCATTTACTACATTTGATCCACTCAATCCAATGGCAGCAACACCACTTTCAAGTTTAGGTACTTCTGTTTATGGTGATCAATCAATAGTTGACATTTCTAAAGTGACCGGGTTTGCAACCATTAATACGGATGGAAATTCTAGATATTTGGAAGTTACTGCTGGTATTGCAGATGGTTTTAATGTGACACTTGTGTCAGAAGAAGTCGTGAATGCAGTCAATGCATATTTAGAATCTGAAACATTCTTAAGTTATGGTAGTGGTTATACTGTCACATTTGCAGGAGAAAATGAAGAAATTCAAAGTTTATTTTTAGATCTTGCATTAGGACTTATTGTTGCAATATTAATTGTATATATGGTCATGGCCATACAATTTCAATCACTAAAATATCCTCTTATTATTTTAGGAACGATTCCACTTGCATTTACAGGAGGTATGCTTGCATTACTAGTTACTGGAAGTAACTTAAGTTTAGTGGCACTTGTTGGATTTGTCTTACTTGTTGGGATTGTTGTAAACAACGGTATTGTATTAATTGATTACATGAATCAATTAAGAGAGCAAGGTCTTGGCGTCATCGATGCAATTGTCACTGCAGGTCAAACAAGATTACGTCCGATATTTATGACGGCACTTACAACTGTGATTTCACTCTTTATCCTGGCACTTGGTTTTGGAGAAGGATCTGAACTCTTGCAACCACTTGCAATTACAGCCATCGGTGGACTCTTATATGCAACCTTATTAACATTACTTGTTGTACCAACCATTTATGCAATGTTTAATAGAAAAGAAATGAAGAAAGAAAGCAAATAAATAAAAAAGCGATGGAAACATCGCTTTTTTATTGTGCAAATCATATATTTATGGTATCATGAAGTATATTTTAAGGTATACCTTAAAAAGGAGAAAATCATGAATGTTGTTTTTGCGTTTTTATTAACTTTATTTGCTGGACTCGCAACGGGTATTGGAAGTATCTTTGCTTTTTATAAGAAACTCAAACAAGAAACACTATTGTCGTTTGCATTAGGTTTAAGTGCAGGTGTTATGATTTATGTTTCATTTATTGAAATCTTCCCAAAAGCGTATGATGCTTTGTCTGTGAGTTTTTCATCAAATGCAGCGTATATTTATACAACCATCGCATTCTTTTTTGGGATGGGGTTGATTGCGCTTATTGATTATTTGATACCAGATAAAGATAATCCACACGAATTTATTGATGATCAATCGGGAAAAGGTAAAAAGAAAAAACTCATGCGATTAGGGTTATTTTCTGCACTTGCCATAGCAATTCATAATTTTCCAGAAGGACTTGCAACATTTATTGGTGCCCTAGAAGATCCAACACTGGGAATTAGTATTGCACTTGCGATTGCAATCCATAACATTCCTGAAGGTATTGCAGTTGCAGTTCCAATTTATCATGCAACAAATTCTAAGAAAAAAGCGATTGGGTATACATTATTATCTGGACTTGCTGAACCATTAGGCGCACTTATTGGTTTTGTATTACTAAGATCGATATTTACAGAGACAACATTTGGGTTACTTTTTGCTTCTGTTGCAGGCATTATGGTTTATATTTCTTTAGATGAATTATTACCTGCTGCTGAGAAATACGGGAAACATCACTTATCTATTTCTGGACTTGTATTAGGCATGATCATCATGGCATTATCTCTAGTATTGTTTTAGGAGTTAATATGTTACATAAAGCTGAAGAAGATTATATTAAATTCATATTTGAGGCATCTTCGCATCATAAGACGTATTTAAGTTTAAAAGAAATTGCGTCTTATTTTTCATATACAGAACAAAGTGTGAATGAGATGATAAAAAAACTTGATAAAAAAGGATATGTTTCTTATATTCCGTATCATGGTGTTAAACTTCTTAAAAAAGGGAATAATGAAGCGATTAGAATGATTCGTTCACATCGAATTTGGGAAGTATTTTTAGAAAAATATTTAGGCTACTCTTGGGAAGAGGTACATAAAGAAGCAGAGCACCTTGAACATGCTGGTTCAGAGAAGATGATTGAAAAAATGTATGCTTTTATAGGGAAACCTAAAAGTTGCCAACATGGAAATCCAATCCCAAGTTATGACAAACCGTTTGAATCAAAAACATACCTCTCATTATATGAGATAGAAGAAAATGTCTCGTTTAAAATTTTGCAAGTAAAAGATAATTTCCAACTTTTACAATTTTTAAAGAGATATCATATTAAAATTCATGATGTGATATCTATCGTTATAAAAAATGATACGATCGATCAATTAGAAGTAAAACACGATGGTCAAACAATCATTATGAGCTTAAAAATTGCAAAAATGATTTACGGTGAAATTGTATCATTATAAATGTGTGTATGTTATAATTTTATACAAGGAAAGAGGCAAATAATGACACAACTAAAACATTATTTAGAAACAAGAAAGAAATTAAAAGCATATGAATATGTCATGTGGCTGATGAGTTGGGATGCTGAGACTGAAGCACCTAAAAAAGCACTTGAATATCGTTCGAAACAACTTGAAGTGATGGCAGGCGAAGTTTATTCTATTCAATCAGATAAACAATATGTACAAGCGATAGAGTCATTACATGAACAACTTGATACATTAGATAAAGATTTACAAACAGAAATCAAAAAAGAATTTAGAGAGCTTAGATTTATTAAAAAAGTACCTAAAGAGGCATATATTGCATATCAAGTCTTACTCTCTAAAAGTGTACCTTTGTGGGCTGAAGCAAAACATAAAAATGATTTTAAATTGTTCGCACCAACATTAAAAGAAATTGTTGACTACCAGAGAAATCTTGTTAAATATTTAGAAGAAGAACATTTAAAAGGATACGATCTTTTACTTGATATGTATGAAGAAGGATTTACACATAAAGAATACGATTTCTTTTTTGATACATTAAAAAAAGAACTCGTAGATTTTGTTAAAGAAGTCACAAAAGATCCAAAACCTTTACATCCAAAGTTGGCGAATGGACCATTTGATAAAGACAAGCAAAAAGTCTTTAGTGAATATTTACTGGATGTCTTTTTCTATGATAGAGAAAGAGGGCTTTTAAAAACGTCTGAACATCCATTTACATCAGGTGTTACTTCAGTAGATACAAGAATTACGACTCGTTATTTAGAAGATAACCTTGCATCATCGATCTTTTCAACGATACATGAAATGGGTCATGGATTATATGAAATGCAAAATGATCCTAAGTATGATGATACGTATTTACATGGTGGGACATCACTGGGTATTCATGAATCACAATCGCGTATGTATGAAAACATGATCGGAAGATCTAAAGCATTTTGGCAATTACATTACAAAAAACTTCAAGAAGTATTTGCACCACAATTAGATGATGTGACACTGGATGATTTCATGGATTACATGAATCATAGTGCACGCACACTGATTCGAGTGGAAGCCGATGAATTGACGTATGCACTGCATATTATGGTACGTTATGATATTGAAAAACGACTTATTTCTGGAGATATCGAAGTAGAAGATTTACCTCAAATTTGGAATGATACATACGAAGCTTATTTAGGTATACGTCCATCAACAGATACTGAAGGTGTATTACAAGATATTCATTGGTCAGGTGGCTCATTCGGATATTTCCCAACGTATGCGCTTGGATCTGCTTATGGTGCACAAATATATGATGCAATGGCAAATGAGATCGATGTTGAAGCTGCGATATCTAAAAACAATATTCAGGCCATTAATGATTGGACAAAAGAACATATTCATCAGTATGCACAATCAAAAACACCAAAAGAAATTATGTTGATTGCAACCAAAAAACCATTTGATCCAATGCATTATGTGAATTATTTGAAAGGAAAATACGCAAAATAAAAAGGTCATAAGACCTTTTTTGGTATCTTTATGAAAGTAAAAGCAGTTGATTATGCACATGACGGACGTGGTGTTGTAAAAACAGGGAAAGACTTAGTGTTTGTACCTAATTTAATGATAGGCGAAGAAGCTGAAATCACGATCACTTCAAATAAAAAAAATTATAGTATCGGTGAAGTAAAAAACTATCTTTCATTATCTAAAGAAAGAGTCACACCATCTTGCATGTATTATCAACAATGTGGAGGGTGTCAGCTTCAGCACATGGCCTATGAACATCAACTAGAAATGAAACAAAAACGCGTCTCTGATGCACTCAAACATATCGCAAAATTATATGTCCCGGTTGATGACATCATCAAAAGTACATCACCATTTGAATATAGAAACAAAATACAAATGGCGTTTGCAAATTCGAAAACTGGTTTAATTGCTGGTTTTTATCAAGCGAAAACAAAAAAAGTTCTCAATATTAATACGTGTTTAATTGAACATGAAGAAGGCAATCAGGTCATTCAAACATTAAAGACATTATTAGATTCTTATCATGTGAAAGCATATGATCCAATCACAAAAAAAGGATGGATTAAACATGCGGTTATAAAAAAAGGCATTTACACGAATGAACTCATGCTTATCATTATAAGTCAGACAGAAGGGTTTAAAAAACAACCACAAATCATCTCAGCACTTATTCAAAAACATCCCAACATTAAGACCATCATTCATCAAGTTAATCCCTCTATATATAAAGTCATCGGCAATAAAGACAACATTATTTTTGGAGATGGTTTTATTCATGATACATTGGGTGAGTTTACATTTAAAATTAGACCTCAGTCGTTTTATCAAGTTAATCCGCTTCAAGCAAAAAAATTATATGATATAGCGTTAGACCTTGCACAAATCAATAAAAAAGATACAGTATTAGATGCATATTGTGGTGTGGGAACAATCAGTTTATTTGCTGCTAAAAAAGCAAAACATGTGACGGGTGTTGAACTCATTGAAGATGCTGTTTCTGATGCAAACTATAATGCGTCTCTTAATCACATGGATAATGTGAGATTTGTGTGTGATGATGCTGAGACATTTATGGCATCGAATCATGCACATTTCGATATTGTCATTGTAGATCCACCAAGAGATGGACTTCAACTCTCATTTATTGAAGCAATCAAAGTTACGAAACCTAAAAAGGTAGTATATATTTCTTGTGAACCATCTTCTCTAGCAAGGGATTTAAAGGAATTAAAAACGTTGTTTCATGTTAAAAAAGTTGTCCCAGTGGATATGTTTAGTCAAACCTATCATGTAGAAAGTGTAACATTGTTAGAACTCAAATAATCTCTATGTAAAATGCTATAATATACCTATGACACAAGTGGTATGGTTGAAGCGTGATTTACGGATAAGAGATCACGCACCTTTATTTCAAGCAAGTCAGTTAGGGGATGTATTACCGCTCTATATATTAGAGCCTTTTTTGTTTGAAAAAGAGGTATTTTCAACAAGACATCTCACATTTATTGTTGAAAGTTTAGAAGATCTTAAGGCTTCATTTGATGCTATTGGGCTACCACTATTTGTGTACATTGGAGATGCCAAAGATATATTCCAAAAAATATTTGATACTTACGGGAGATTTTGTTTGCATAGCCATATGGAACATGGAACCAATCTCACTTATAAAAGAGATTTAGTCATAAAAGAGTGGACGCTTCGTCAGGAAGTCACTTGGACAGAATATAAAATTTTTGGTGTGAATCGCACACATGGTTTCAAATACCGTTTAAGAGATTTTCATGGATGGTTAAAAGAAGGCATCACACCAATTCCAAAAGATCCGCAACCATTTATGGATCATCAAAAGATCTTTAAAGATTCAATTAATGACTTGCTTGAATTAGATGTTAAAGGCTCACCGATTTCATTTTTCAAAGGTGGAGAATCCGAAGGGATTAAACGAGCAAAAGCCTTTTTTGATCAACGTTATAAAAAATATCAAGTATACATCAACAAGCCTTCACTTAGTATTCATTCATCTTCTTTATTAAGTCCTTATTTAGCTTTTGGGAATCTATCGATTCGCATGCTTCATTTATCTACTCAAAAACATTTGAAAATGATAATAGATCCGTTTTTAAAAAATCAATTAGAAGCATTTGAAAAAAGATTATACTGGCATTGTCACTTTGTACAACGTATAGAAAGACACCCAGAATTAAATGAAGAAGCCTGGGATAAAAAACTTGAGGGTGTTAGAGAAACACATCAAGATTTATATGATGCATTTAAAGAAGGAACAACCGGCTTTCCAATTGTAGATGCTTGTATGCGTGCACTTAAGTTAAGAGGATGGATTAATTTTAAACAACGTGCGATGCTTGCATCATTTGCGTCGAATATTTTACTTTTAGATTGGCGTGATGTCGGTGATATTTTGGGGTCTTATTTTATTGATTATGAACCTGGGATTCATTGGAGTCAAATTCAAATGCAAGCAGGATTAAATCCTTATCGCCATGTACCGATGTATGATATCATCAAACAAAGTCACATGCATGACAAAGAAGCATCCTTTATTTATGAAATGATCCCTGAATTAAAAAACATTTCTGTACCAGATGTATTTACACCTTGGACATTAAAACATAATCCATATATTCAACCAGTGATTGATTTAGAGTCACAATTTGAAAAAAGTAAAAAAATATTATACGAAAGAAAAAAACAAAAGAAAAAGATGCCTAATTTATTTGGAGAAAAATTATGATTACGTTTAAAAAAGCACAAAAAGAGGATGTTAAACTTATTCTTCAATTCATAAAAAAACTCGCGAAATATGAAAAAATGTCAGACGAAGTGATTGCAACAGAAGACATCTTATTTGACTCTATCTTTATAAAGAAACAAGCCAATGTCTATTTTATAAAAAAACATGAGAGAGAAATAGGATTTGCTGTTACCTATCATCAATTTTCAACGTTTGTTGGAAAATCAGGTTTATTTTTAGAAGACATCTTTATTGATGAAGAGGAAAGACATCAAGGATATGGCACGTTATTTTTCAAATTTTTAGTGTCTCAAGCATTAGAGATGAAATGTGTACGCTTTGAATGGAATTGTCTCAACTGGAATCAACCATCGATAGATTTTTATCTATCTTTAGGTGCCAAACCTTTAGATGATTGGACAACATTCCGCATGATTACATCTGACATGGAGTCATTTTTAAAATACAAAAAAGGTGTATAATAAAAAAGAGGGAATCTATGGAATTATTAGAAATTTTAGAAATGAGATTTAACAAACATCAGCATCGACATTTAAATATAACGTTTAAAGATATTGAACCAAAACTTCAGCAATATATAGATATCATTCAACGTATGGAAGATACGGGTGGTGACCCCGATGTTGTATTACTTGATGATACGCTTTATATCATCGACATGGCAAAAGAATCGCCTAAGTTGCGTGGAAATTTATGTTATGACAAACAAGCAAGACTTGAAAGAAAAAAATTCCCACCTGCATCATCCGCAATGGAAGAAGCACATAAAATCGGTATTCAATTATTAGACGAAAGTATGTATAGAAAACTTCAAGACATTGAAGATTTCGATTTAAAAACATCTTCATGGATTGCAACAAATGAAACCTTAAGATCTTTAGGGGGTGCATTATTTGGAGATAAACGTTATCAACGTACATTCATTTATCATAATGGTGCGGATTCTTATTATGGTGCTAGAGGATTTAGAGGATATATTCAACTTTAGGAGTTCATATGAAACAATTTTTTAAAGAATTTAAAGCTTTTATTTCAAAGGGGAATGCACTTGATTTAGCCATAGGTCTTGTTTTAGGGACGGCCTTTAATAATATTGTTAATAGTTTAGTCAATGATATGATTATGCCTTTGTTTAGTCTTTTCGGTGGAAGAAGCATGAGTGCTTGGTTTTTCGTTTTAAGAGGCACGCAAACATATAACGAATCATTAGGGACCTATGTTTTTTCAGAAGATGCAATCGTTTTGTATTATGGTCAGTTTTTAAATTCAATTTTAGATTTTTTCATTATTGGTCTATCGATATTTCTTGCACTTAAAATATTAAAAAAGATGGATCATACTTTAGATGAGATTAAAGACAAAATACACCATGATAAAAGAGATAAAAATAATGAAAGCATTTGATCCTGAGAAACTTCATCCTAGAGCTTTTTATTCGCTTTTTTCAGGCATCATGGCACCTAGACTTATCGCTTGGGTTGCCTCATTAAATGAAGATAAAAGTGTCAATATTGCCCCGTACAGTTTTTTTTCAGGAGCAAACACACGTCCACCAATGGTTGTTTTATCTATTGGTAGCATCCAAGGAATTAAAAAAGATACGGCATCTAATATTCTTAAAGAAAAAGAATGCGTCATTCATATGGCAGATGAAACAATGATCAAAAAAATGAATGTATCTGCGAAAAAACTTAAAAAAAATGAAAGTGAAGCAGAAGTATTTAACATCGAACTTATACCTTCAATAAAAGTCAAAACGCCAAGTATTAAAGATACAATCTTTCAAATGGAATGTACCTTGCATCAACATATTTTATTACCACAAAACGATATGTTTATATTAGAAGTTAAACAACTATCTATTGATGAAAAATATTTAAAAAATGGTCAAATTGATGTTGAAGCATATCATCCTCTCACGAGATTGATGGGTAACTACTATGCAACACATTATGATATGAAAAAACTCAGTCATCCTGATTTGGATACTATCGATGAATGAACGAGTAAAGGCTTGGATGGAATCATTATCTCCTGATGTAAAAGCCAAAGCATCTTCAAAATTAGAACATGCATTTTAAGCTATGATTCACGCATCATTGAAGGTTGGTCATATGGTATGCCAAGTTATAAAATAAAAAAAAACATTTTTTATTTTAATGTTTATCAAAGACATATTGGATTATATCCTCATCATCAAGCAATAGAAATGTTTAAAGATGAGTTAAGAGACTATAAAACTTCTAGATGTGCGATTCAAATACCTTTGGATATTGAGATACCTTTTGTTCTCATTAAAAAAATCTTAGCGTATAACATAAAAAATGAATCCTAAATAAGGATTCATTTTTTTAAAGTTTCTAAATATTCAATTGCAAAAGGAAGCAGTGGTATCGATTTTTTTGTTTCATTAGAAACATGAACGATGACGCATGTTGAATAACCACATAATACACCATGTTGATAGATGACTTGTTCAAATGTTATGGAACTATTGCCAATTTTTAAGACATTTGCATATATATCTACTTGGCCCGGCCAGTGAATTTCAGCAAGAAAATCAATGGACATGTTTGCAATAACAAAGGATGTCACTTCATTATGTAAAGGTCTATCAGGGTGGTATAAGATTTCTGTTCGAGAAGATTCTAAAAATCTTGCAAACATGGCATTATTGACATGTCCTTGTTTATCTGTATCACCATATCTGACTTTATCATAGGTATGATGTTTAAAATCATTTATATTAAATGTATATGTTGGTTTTTGTGAATTCATGGGTTCTTGCTCACTTTCTAAGTAGTGTCTCCAACTCTTTGATATACTTATTATATAAAAATCATAAATAAATGTCTAAAAGAGGACTTATGAATATACTTGTCACTGGTGCTTCGGGTACCATAGGTAAAAAACTTAAAGAAATCATTCAAAAAAGAAAACATCAACTTTTTTCTTTTGATAGAAATATAGTCGATATTTCTGATGAACAAAGCGTCCATCTATACTTAGATAAAATCAATCCTGATGTCATTATGCATTTAGCGAAGTCAAATGAAAAGATGACAAAGCATTTGCTTACATGGTCAAAAAAGCATCATACAAAGTTTGTGTTTACATCGAGTTATAAAGTTTTTAGTGGGAAACAAGTAGAGGCACCTTATCAAGTTTATGATCGACCAGATGGCACAGATGATTTCGCTTTAGGCAAAATAACACAAGAAGATTTATGCTTTGATGTGTATCCTGATAGTTACGTCGTTAGACTTGCATGGCAAATTGGTGATGCACCAGGTGGCTATAACATGTTATCATTTGTAAAAGAACAAATGAGACAACGTGGCGTGATGTCTGCATCAAAAGGGTTATACTTATCCTTGATGTTTTTAGAGGATACATGTCATGCGCTCATTGATCTTGTAGAAAGTTATTTACCAGGCATGTATCACTTAAACCAAAATGATGGCTATAGTTTTTATGATGTCATTCATTTTATGAAACATCATCGAGGTCAAGATTGGATTGCACTAGATGATCAAAAGAAATTTAGTAAAAATGATATGATGGAAAACACAAAGGTTAAAGTTAAAATGTTTTCAGAACTTGGCATGACACATTTTGAATAAAGCTAGCATCGCTAGCTTTTTTTATGATATCATTTGAAAGTTGATTATTTAATCGAGTAGAATATAGATATATCTCTAAAGGAGTTTGCTTTGAAAAAAATAATGAGTCTCATCGTCTATAGTTTATTATTGATGATGTTGATGTCATGTGCAATTGATCAAAATGTTGTTGTGATTTATACAGAAAGACATTATGATACGGATCAAGTACTTTTTGATCAGTTTACCAAAGACACGGGGATCACGCTTAATATTGTTCGTGCAAGCGCAGATGAACTTGTTGCAAGATTATTAACTGAAGGTGAAAATACGCCAGCAGATGTGTTGATTTTTGCAGATGCTGGACGATTGTATCGTGCGATGGATGCATCCTTATTGCAGCCTTTTGAAGATGATGTGATGAAAAGTCAAGTCGATGAAGGACTTTACGATGATACATACCATTGGTATGGACTTACCATGCGAGCACGTGTCATTATGTATGCTAAAGATCGCATAGATCCATCCTTATTATCAACATATGAAAATTTAGCGGATTCAATGTGGCAAAATCAAATTGCTGTTAGAACCAGTTCTAATTTATATAATATTTCGTGGATTGCTTCAATATTGATGACACAAGGGGAGATTTATACGCAACCCTTTTTAAATGGTTTTGTTTCAAATTTTCACCGAGAGCCTGCTGGAAATGATCGTGATCAAGCAAAGCTTGTTGCATCTAATGTAGGTGCAAATCTTGCCATTATGAATACGTATTATATGGGGTTGTTATTGAATTCAGATGATGAAAGTGAACGTGCTGTTGGAGAATCTCTCGGCGTGTTTTTCCCGAATCAAGGAGACAATGCATCAGGTGCACATATCAATTTAAGTGCTGGAGGTATTGTTACTCATGCAAATAATGTGGAGGGTGCAAAACATTTATTACGTTTTTTAACGAGTACCTCATCACAATCCCATTTTACAAATGTTAATTATGAGTATCCAGTAAATCCAAACACAACTTGGCATCCACTTCTTTTAGATTGGGGAACATTTAAACGACAATCAATTAATTTATCAGATTTAGGTTTATATCATGAACGTGCTTTTGAATTGATGATAGGGGCGAATTGGACATAAAAACTACAATTAAAAACCACACACCATTTTTTAAATCATCGGTCATCATCACATTTGTGTTGATGATGCCTTTTGTATTTGCCATCACTATGTTTTTTGGTGATGCACCAAAATGGTCATTTATTGTCTCAAATTTATTAACGACTTATTTTATAAACACAATTACGTTAGTCATAAGTGTCAGTGTGCTTAGTATGTTGATTGGGTTTTATGCAGCATATATCATTGAAACAATGTCTTTTAAAGGAAAAAGGGTATTATCATTATTACTTTACTTACCTTTGGCCATACCTGCTTATGTACTTAGTTATATTTATGTGGATACACTCTCTTACAGTGGAAGAATTTATCAACTACTCATAAGATTAGGATTAGATTTTAGTGGCATTGTTTTTTCTATGCCAATGGCGATATGGATACTCAGTTTATCTTTATTTCCTTATGCATATTTATCATTTAAAGTGTATTTCAAAACAAGAAACACACATCATTTTGATGTTGCGAGATTACTTAGAATCCCATTTTTAAAACGTATAACACGTATTCATATCCCATTAATGTTACCGACATTCATGTCAGCATTACTATTCATTTCGTTTGAAACGATCAATGACTACGGGGTCACTAAATATTTAAATATCAAAACCCTTACTGTTGGGATGTTTGATAGTTGGTTTCAAATGAATGATTTAACATCCAGTTTTTATTTAGCATTGATATATGTTGGGGTTCTTTTAATTGTCTCTATAATATATTGGGTTATATTTAAAAGATCAATCACAGATTCAACAAAATCTAAAACCATACCATACTTAAAAAAATTAACATTAAAAGAGACGATACTTTATACAATGCCACTATGGTTAATATGTCTACTTAGTCTTTTTATACCTATGGTTGAGCTTATTTTAAATAGTGTGCAATCAGTTAACTTTGCATCCATATTGTCTACTGGTCATGCATTGATTCAAACGGTTATGATGACGTTCATTTCAAGTACAGTCATTATATTTTTTGCATTGATTTTAAAAAACATCCAAAGACTGATGCACCATAAAAAAGGGATGTCTATATTTAAGTTACCACTTGTTGGATATGCTTTTCCAGGGGTTATGGTTGCATTAATATATCATTATTTTTATATTCGTCTTGATCAAGTATTAGATCCACTGTATCAAATGTTATTTCAAAAGGGATTGATGATATCTTTAAGCAGTGTTGTTTTGATGATTGCCTATGTATATAAGTATTTTGCTGTTGGATATAAACAAATTTCAACGACATATGATATTATAGGAACGCAACATACGTTTGCTGCCTATACCTTAAAAAAAAGCAAATTTAAAACACTTGTATTCATCGATATACCAATGATCAAAAAAGGACTATTTGCTGGATTTATATTAAGCTTTATTGATATTATAAAAGAGTTACCGATGACATTGTTGCTTAGACCTTTTAATGTACAAACGCTCTCAACTTTAATTTTTACATCCATCAATAATGAAGATATTTCTAAGGCATCTTTCGCAAGTCTATTACTTATTATTTTATCGAGTGTGCTCATCATTTTATTACAGAGTTTTGGAAGGAAAAATAATGTTTCTTAATATAGAAAAATTATCTTTTTCATATGGTCACCATGAGGTTATTAAAGACCTCTCTTTAAATTTAAATATCGGAGATATACTTGCAATACAAGGGCCTTCAGGTTCTGGAAAAACAACATTATTTAAATTAATTTCAGGACTAGAAACACCTCAATCAGGTGTCATTCATATTGATTCTAATTGTGTTGTCTCTATTGATGGTCATTGTATTCGGCCAGAAAAAAGACAAGTAGGATTTATATTTCAGGATTATGCACTTTTTCCACACATGACAGTATTTCAAAATATTGCATTTGGGTGTTTCAAGATGCCAAAACCATTACTAAAACCTTATGTTATGTCGTTATTAAAAGAGATTGAATTAGAAGCGTACAAAGATGCGTATCCTCATACACTTTCTGGTGGTCAAATGCAACGTGTTGCGATTGCTCGAGCACTTGCAAGTCGTCCAAAAGTGTTATTGATGGATGAACCATTTTCGAATTTAGATGAATCACTAAAAGATGTGCTTATACCAAGTTTAAAAACACTCTTTAACAAACATCAATTGACAGTGATTATTGCCACACATCATCAACGTGATATAGACTTACTAGCATCTAAAGTCTTACATTTAGAAAATGGCTCTCTCGTTGACAAAAAAGGCTGACTTTGTTATAATTAATTGGATTTATGGAGGATATTATGATTTGGGTAGATTTTATCGCATTAATCGCTGTTATTTTACTTATTGGTGCAGTGATGTTACAACAATCTTCAGATGATATTTCAAGTGCATTTAGTGGTGAAAAATCTGAATTATTTAAAGAAAGAAAAACACGTGGTTTAGAATTATTTTTAACACGTGGCACAATTATTTTAACAGTGATTGTTGTTGTTTCAGTGTTATTGTCAAATAACTTAAGATAATATATGCAAAGGTATTTTATACCTAATGGCACATCATCACTTTCAAAAAATGATCAGCATCATATCAAACATGTGATGCGCATGAAGAGCCATGATCACGTCATCATTTGTAATGAAGCATGTTATATTTCTGAGGTCATCATTGCAGATGAGGTCACCTTTAAACACATCAAAGCATTACCTAAGATTCATAAAAGACACGTCGTACTTGTTCAAGGATTACCAAAACATCCTAAAATAGAAACAACGATCAAATATGCGACAATGGCGGGGGTAGATAAAATTATTCTACTGCCAATGAAGTATTCGGTTGTCAAAGATTTACCAAGTGATCAAAAACAATTACGATATCACATGATTTCAAAAGAAGCTGCAGAACTATCACATCGAGATGACATTCCAGAAATCAAGTTTGTTTCAAAATTAGAAGATATAACACTTTTTAATAAAACCTATTTGTTTGATGAATTAAGTAAACACATGATTCAAGATGATACCCATGATCCAGTCATGATTATTATTGGACCTGAAGGCGGCATTCATCAAGATGAAAGAGATTACTTAACCTCAAAAGGGGCTTTAAGCACCTCATTAGGACCGCTCATATATGCAAGTGAAATTGCAGGGGTTCTAGCCATACAAACATTAATGACATTTTTATGACATCAAAACTTAGCGAGAAGGGAGGGTTGAGCATGGCAAAAACAATCGTTAGAGAAAACGAATCAATTGAAGATGCACTCAAGCGTTTCAAAAGAGATGTATCTAAATCAGGCACCCTCGCGGAGGCTCGCAAAAGAGAATTTTACATTAAACCAAGTGTAGATCGTAAAATGAAACAGCGTGCAAACGCTAAGAAAAATGCAAAGAAAAAATCATATTAAGCACATGTTACCATGTGCTTTTTTGTTCTTTAAATATGATATAATATCATCAAGAAAGTAGGGGTTTAATGACACTTGAAAGACAAATAGATCATGTCGATGCAATTTCTAAACTTGTTGGTAGTCACGATCGTAATTTAAAAGTTTTTAAACAGTACATGAATGTTACTGTATCGCTTCAAGGTAAACATATTGTTTGTGATGCTGACGATCATCAAAAAGATATGTTAGAGACAATATTTCATATCCTTATTGATCTTGCAGAGCATCAATTTTCCCTTACAGAGCGTGATGTGATGTATGTTATTAAAAGTGTTGAACGCAATCAAGCAGATGATTTATTGTCATTATATAAAAATAGAAAACCGATTTATACGAATTATGTTGGAAAACAAATTTTAGCTAAAACCTTTCATCAACAAGATTACATTGATGCTATTTCAAAAAATGATTTGACATTTGGTGTCGGTCCAGCTGGTACTGGGAAAACATTTTTAGGTGTTACAATGGCACTTCAAGCATTGAAAATGAATCAAGTGAAAAAAATTATTTTAACAAGACCTGTTGTTGAAGCTGGAGAGAACCTAGGATTTTTACCTGGAGATCTAAAAGAAAAAATAGATCCTTATTTAATCCCGCTTTATGACGCGTTGTATGATATGTTAGGTTTACAACAAACCAATACATTGATAGAAAGACAAATTATTGAAATTGCCCCACTTGCATTTATGAGAGGACGTACATTAGAACGTGCGTTTATCATATTAGATGAAGCTCAAAATACAACAGTTTCACAAATGAAAATGTTTTTGACGCGATTAGGGTTTTCATCAAAGATGTTAATTACAGGAGATCCGAGTCAAACAGATCTTCCTAAAGGTGTGTCATCAGGTCTTCATGATGCCTTATCAAAATTAAAAGGTGTTAAAGATATTAACATTGTTCAATTTGATCATATTGATGTCATCAGACATCCACTTGTTCAACGTATTTTAGAAAGATATGAACAGTCATGATCATCAATATATATAATCAAACTATCGATGACATTAAGACATACGAAAAAGTTTTAAATCATGTGTTTTCTATAATCGAAGAAGAAAAAGCGATCAATATCATTATGATTAATAACCAACATATGCATGAGATGAATCTTCAATATCGAAGGTTAGACAAACCTACAGATGTATTAAGTTTTCCTTATGAAGAATCCTTTATTGATGTTTTAGGAGATATATTCATTAATCTTGATTACATGAAACAACAAGCGTTTGAATATGGTCATAGTGAAGCAAGAGAAATTGCGTTTTTAGCAGTTCATGGGTATTTACACGTGAAAGGTTATGATCATCATACGATAGAAAAAGAAAAAGAAATGTTTGAGAAACAAGAAACAATATTAAAACAAGCAGGATTGGAGCGAAACCATGATTGAAGAGGCAAAAAAAGCAAGATTAAAAGCATATGTACCCTATTCAAAATATCCTGTGGGTGCAGCTATATTATTAAAAGATGGCACCATCATTCACGGTGCAAACATTGAAAATGCATCCTTTGGGTTATCAAATTGTGCTGAAAGAAGCGCACTATTTAGTTTACTTAGCCAAGGATATAAAAAAGAAGATATCGTATCCATGACAGTGATTGCAGATCATAATAAACCTGTATCTCCTTGTGGTGCATGCAGACAAGTCATGTTTGAATTACTTCCAGAAAACTGTGAAATTACACTTGCGAATCTTTCTGGAGAAACAAAAGTCATGACAAAAGAAACACTTTTACCGTATGGGTTTAAGTTTGAAGATACGCTAAATACATGACACATAAATTTGCATTTGTAGGCATTGCTGGAAAACCTAATGTTGGGAAATCAACATTAATTAACGCGTTGATAGGTGAAAAAATTGCCATCACGAGTGAAAAAGCCCAAACAACGCGTCATCGAATATTAGGCGTGAAGACCACACCTGATTTTCAACTTGTATTCGTGGATACTCCAGGTATTCATGAATCTAAACTTGTATTAAATCAAGTGATTGTTAAACAAGCCAATCAAGCATTACTCGATGTTGATGTTATGCTTTGGGTTGTTGATAGAAAAAAACAGCCATACGATGACAAGTTGTATCAAACGTTTAAAACACTCAATATTCCGATCATATTAGTCATGAATAAAATTGATCAATTGAGTCATAAATCAGATATTGATGCCATGATTATGTCTTATTTAACACTAGGAGATTTTGATGCAGTGATTCCTATATCTGCACTTAAAGAAACGTATCTTCAACACTTAGAGACATCGATTTTAGAGCATGCATATGAAGAGGGTCCGATGTTTCCCGAAGATTACACGTCTGATCAACAAGAACATCAAATTATCTCTGAATGGATTAGAGAAAAAATACTTACATTAACACAACAAGAAGTTCCCCATTCAGCAGCTGTTATTGTTGAATCTATTCAAGAAAACAAAAAACAAAAAACATTAGATATTCGTGCATTGATCATTGTTGAAAGAGAATCTCAAAAGAAAATACTAATCGGAAAACAAGGCGAAAAGCTCAAGCAGATTGGGATGCTGGCAAGACAAGATTTGAATAAAACCTTTCATAGGAAAGTACATCTTGAGTTATGGATTAAAGTAAAAAAAGATTGGCGTAATAAAATGCAAGATGTGATGCGTTTTGGTTATGGAGTTACAAGTGATTGAAGGTATCACCTATAAAGTACTGCCTTATTTAGAATCCAATCGATTGGTTTATATGTATACTTCTTTTGGTAAACTCACTTTGCATGCACGAGGTGCTCAAAAAATGACGTCTGATTTACGTATTGCATCTCAGTATTTTAATTTTATACAAGCAGATGTTGACGCAAAAGAAGGGCTCATTCCTGTTTCAAAACTCAAGATTCTTAATGATTTTCAAAACATTAAAGTATCGTTTGATATCATGACATATGTCGCTTTTATGCTTGAAGTTATTGATAAATGTATCGATTCAAATGATCCTCACAAATTGATTTTTCAAGAGTTATTAGAAGTGTTTCAGAGTGTTGACATAAGACAGCAAATATGTCGTTTTATGATACGATTATTCAAACATATTGGATATGACATACCTTTGAAAGCAGATGGAAGAGAAGTGACAGGATTTCATATCGCGCAAGCGACACTGACCTATCAAGGAAACAATTTATTAAGTGACATCTCTATGGATACATTGATCTTACTCGTTCAACTTAAATATACAAATTATGATACAATATTAAAGATTTCATCATTACAATATCAAGAATTAAAAAATTTTTTTATCGCGTACATAGAGTATCATGTACACGTTAAGATTAAAAACAGGTGAGAATATGGCAACACTAGACGTATTAACGACATATGCTAAATCCACTGGATTTATATATCAAGGAAGCGAGATCTATGGAGGTCTGGCGAATACTTGGGATTATGGTCCACTTGGTAGTTTACTAAAAAATAATATAAAAAAGGCATGGATTCAACGCTTTCAAAGGGAATTCCCAGGAAATGTCTTACTCGATAGCGGTATACTATTAAACTCAAATGTGTGGAAAGCAAGTGGTCATATTGGTGGTTTCAGTGACCCTTTAACAGAATGTGAAAGTTGTCATCAACGATTTCGCGCAGACAACATGATATCAGAACATGATCACAATGTGAATCCTGATGGATGGACATTTGAACAAATGGACCAATATATTAAAGATCATAAATTATCTTGTCCTAATTGTCAGAAACAAACATTTATGCCGATTCGTGCATTTAATATGATGTTTCAAACATATCAAGG
>DNNX01000099.1 GCA_003497445.1 Acholeplasmataceae bacterium
ATTTATGGATTAAGAAATACATATAATATTGCCGTAAATATATGTGCGATTGAATATCTGAATCATTACCATGGGATGTGTGAAATTCAATTTGAGAACGATCGTATTGTTGTTCAAAAATCATGTAAATATTTAAAAAAAATGATTGAGAAGGCAAATCAAATTCACACAAAATTATTAGAAAACATTTTCATTGGAGGATATTTAAAGATATCTTGAATATATGGTATAATTCTTTTGGAAAAACAAGATAAAGGAGAATTGGTCATGGCTAAAAAAACCATTCTTGACGTACAATTAAAAAGCAAAAAAATCATTATGCGCGTCGACTTCAATGTCCCGATGCAAAACGGTGAAATTAGTGATGAAAACCGTATCGTTGCTGCTTTAGATTCTATAAGATATATTTTGAATCAAGGTGGTAAGTTAATATTACTCTCTCATTTAGGACGTGTTAAAACAGAAGAAGATAAGAAAAACAATTCATTAGCACCCGTTGCAAAAAGGTTATCTCAACATTTAAACTTAGAAGTTCAATTTGTCCCTTTTACAAGAGGTAAAGAAGTAGAAGAAGGCATTGAAAGTCTTAAAGAGGGTCAAGTGGTCATGCTTGAAAACACCCGATTTGAAGATGTCGATGGTAAAAAAGAATCAAATAATGATGCTGCATTAGGTAAATACTGGGCATCACTTGCAGATATATTTGTAAATGACGCATTCGGAACTGCGCATCGCGCTCATGCATCGAATGTGGGTATTTCAACATATATTGAAACATCAGTTGCTGGATTTTTATTGGAAAGAGAAATTAAGTTTATTGGAGAAACCATTGCAAATCCAGAAAGACCACTTGTTGCTGTATTAGGTGGTGCGAAAGTTTCAGATAAAATCAATGTTATTAAAAAACTTTTAGAAGTTGCTGATTATGTCATTATTACGGGTGCTATGGCATATACATTTTATTTAGCACAAGGCTTTGATGTTGGTTTATCCAAAGTTGAAAAAGATAAAGTCGATTTAGCATTAGAGTTATTAGAATTGGCGCAAGGCAAAATTGTTTTAGGCACAGATGTTGTGACTGCAAAAGACTTCGACCCTGAATCAGAAAGAAATGTGCGCTCTAAATCAGCCATCCCAAGTGATGAAATGGGTATGGATGTTGGACCAGAAACTTTAAAAACATATTTTAAATATATTGAGCAAGCCAAAACAGTGATTTGGAATGGACCTCTTGGTGTCTTTGAATTTCCAAGATTTGCTGAAGGCACAAAAGGATTTGCTAAAAAATTAGTGGATCTCAAAGATTCTGTTACGACAATCATTGGTGGTGGTGATTCTGCTGCCGCTGTGATTCAATTTGGATACGAAAAAGATTTTACCCATATTTCCACTGGTGGTGGAGCTTCACTTGAGTACTTAGAGGGTAAAGTATTACCCGGTATTGCATGTGTTGATGACAAATAATGGATGTCGGGAAAAAACTTAAAGCATTACGTTTAGGCAATAACTTAACTCAGGAAGAGTTAGCCTCACGTTTAGAACTCACAAAAGGATACATTTCATTATTGGAAAATAATAAAACATCACCTTCCATGTCAACACTCTTTAATATATTAGAGGTGCTAGGAACAGATGTTCATGAGTTCTTTTCTAAAGAAAGTGACCAAGTAGTTACTTTTAAAGAAGAAGACTTTTATGAAAAAGATGATGATGTTCTTAATCATACAATTTACTGGATTGTACCCAATGCAGTCAAATATGAAATGGAACCAATCATGATAAAATTATTACCAGGTGGTCAATCAAATATCGATCAACCACACCCTGGTGAAGAGTTCGGTTATGTACTAGAAGGCGTCGTCACCCTTTACCTTAATAAAAAAAAATATATTCTTAAAAAAGGGGAAACATTTTATTACTTAGCGAATCAAGAACATTACTTAGTCAATCATTCAAACCATCCATGCAAGGTTATGTGGATATCAACACCACCAACCTTTTAATAGAAAGGATATTATTATGGAAAAAGAAATAATGATTAAATCAACAACAGGATTACATGCAAGTTTAGCTGCGAAAGTTGTACAAGCTGCTTCAAAATATAATGTGGATATAGAGTTGCATTACCAAGATAAAGTCGTTGACTTAAAGTCAATTTTAGCATTAATGTCACTGGCTGTACCTCATGGAGAAAATGTTCGTATTATTGCACGTGGCACAAGGGCTGAAGAAGCTATCAAAGACGTTTCGGGTATTTTAGGATAATGAGAAAAAGAGTAATTGCTGGAAACTGGAAGATGTACAAAACAAGAGATGAAGCATTAAGTTTCATCTATGAAGTTGCAAAACTTATCCCAGACCCTGATGCCGTTGAAACTGTTATTTGTGCACCATCTATTATGTTAAGAGATTTAGTGAAAAGAGAAGACGAACACTTACGAATTGGGGCACAAAATATGTCTCAATTTGATGAAGGTGCTTATACAGGGGAAATATCTGCCACTATGTTAACATCTTACGGTGTTGAGTATGTTGTATTAGGGCATTCAGAACGTCGTCAGTATTTTTATGAAGATGATGCAATGATCAATGCTAAAACAAAGCAAGCACTAAAACATCAGATAACACCAATTATTTGTGTGGGTGAATCTCTAGGAACAAGAGAATCTAACCAAACAAATGCATTTGTTAAAGAACAAATCACAGAGGCGTTCAAAGGAATTCCCAAAGAAGATGCATTAAAAACAATTGTTGCATATGAACCAATATGGGCAATTGGTACCGGAAAAACTGCAACAAAAGAACAAGCAAATGATACGATCTCTTTTATTAGACAAACCATTGAAGCGTTATATGACGCATCGGTTTCAGATGGCATTCGTATACTATATGGTGGTTCAGTGAAACCTGGAAATATAGATGAATTATTATCCATGTCAGATATTGATGGTGCACTCATTGGTGGTGCATCACTTGATCCACAAAGTTACTTACAACTTGTTCAAGCAGCTTTGAAATAAATAATAAAAAAAGTCTGAATCAAATTCAGACTTTTTATTTTTATCTATTGTAGTATTCAACAATAAGTTGTTCATTCACTTCTTGAAGAACTTCTTTTCGCTCAGGGCGTCTAACAAAGATACCTTCTTTTTTATTTTCATCATAAGAAACAAATTCAAATGAGCGATATGTGTTTTCCAAAGCTTCTTCAACAACTTTTAGATTTTTAGATTTTTCTCTAAGTTGTATTTTTTGACCAGGTGTTAATCGATAAGATGGGATGTCTACTTTACTACCATCTACTAATACGTGACCGTGGTTGACTAATTGTCTCGCTTGTGCACGCGTTCTTGCAAGTCCTAGACGATACACAATATTATCTAATCTAGATTCTAGTAAGACAATGAAGTTATCACCATGTCTTCCTGGAAGTTTACCTGCTTCATTAAATGTTTTACGGAATTGCTTTTCTGATAATCCATAAGTAAAACGTACTTTTTGTTTTTCTTGTAACTGAAGTCCATAATCTGATAATTTTGTACGGCGTTGACCGTGTTGACCAGGGGCATATGGACGTTTTTTTAATTCTTTTCCCGTTTCAGAAATTGAATAATTTAATCTTCTTGAAATTTTCCAAGTCGATCCTCTAAATCTTGACATAACATTACCTCCATTTTTTAGGTAAAGTATACTTCTTTTTTTGTGGGATTTTCTAATTCTTTTCACTTATGAAGCAGACCATAAGCTACTAAGGGCGCCGCGGAAGAAAATCATGTCATAAAAAAAGTTGTACCTGCTTTTACCGACAGTGATTATTCTACTTGAAAAAAGGGATATTGTCAACGACATTGACCAATTCTTCTACAATTTTTTCAAGTGTTGTGATGGTCTCTTGATCAAACCTATGTTTTTTAGGACTATCGATGTCTAATACACCTATAAGTTTACCTTTAGAGAGCATTGGAATCACAAGCTCACTTTCAGATGCAGCATCACATGCAATATGATCTGGATGCAAATGGACATCAGGGACATAAACAGTTTCTTTCTTTCGCACGCATTCCCCGCAAACACCACTTTCAAAAGGAATTTCTGTTGTTGCAGGTTTCCCCATGAAAGGTCCTAAAATCAATCGTTTTCCATCATTTAAATAAAATCCTACCCAATTTAATTCTGGCAATGCACCATAAACAAAGGATGCAACATTTGCATAAACAGATAATTGAGTTGGATGATCTTGTATTAAAATTTTTGTTGTTTC
This sequence comes from Acholeplasmataceae bacterium, assembly GCA_003497445.1. Lineage (GTDB taxonomy): Bacteria > Bacillota_I > Bacilli_A > Acholeplasmatales > Acholeplasmataceae > UBA8290. Next base: position 4,262 of record DNNX01000099.1, read on the forward strand.
GAGTAATTGATTATTCATATGATCACCTTCAAATATTATATCATGAGTCTAATTATCTTGTGATACAATAAGAACTGGAGAACATATGATAACGTCTAAACAAAATGAAACATTTAAAAGGTTATTAAAACTTAAAAAAGCCAAATATAGAAATCAATACCAAGAGGCGTTGATTTTTGGGCATGATATCGTTGAAGAAGCATTAAAAACAAATAAAGTCATTCAACTAATTTCTACTTTTCCACATGGAAAAAATCTTGTGTTTTCAAAAGATTTAATGGACGCATTATCAGATTATGAGATGAAAGAACCGATAGGTGCAATCGTATCTTTAAAAGAAGAAGTATTAGAATATAAAGGCAATGTATTGATGTGTGATACGATACAAGATCCTAGAAATTTAGGTGCACTCATTAGAAGCGCACATGCCTTTGGTTTCCATAAAATCATAATTAGTAAATCTTCGGCAGATCCTTTTCATGAACTTTCTATTCGTACGTCTAAAGGGTCGATATTCCATGTAAAAATTGAGATTTGCGATTTAAAAGCGCCAATTGAAACATTAAAGAGAGAACAGTATACCATTATTGCTTCGTCTCATCTTAAGCAAAAAGTGCAATTAAAACCGCAACATCCTGTTGCACTTATATTAGGAAATGAAGGTCATGGCATTTCTGATGATCTGATCACATTGACCGATATCACACTTCATATTCCTACTTCAGGGGTTGATTCTCTTAATGTTTCAGTTGCAGGGTCTATATTGATGTATACATTATCGGAGTAATGATGAACATATATAGTTTAGGTAAAGATTTAACCTCATCACAAAAAATAGATTTAAAAAAAGATTACCCTTTTGTAAAATGGGGTCATTTTTCTTATGAAACAACGCAACATGAGCATGCATCCTTTTTAGAAGTTGACATACATAATAACATGGTAGAGACATTGAATTTTGAAATCATAGAGTTACTTTTGAAACAATATGCTAAAAGTCAATTAGAGAGGATGATCATACGATTTCAAACAAATGTTATACTTACAAATCCTCAGTTGTTAAAATATATGCAGTTGTTACAAAAAAAATTAAGCAAACAAAAGCTAAGCTTATGGATATATCCTAAAGAGGACCAACCGTATCCATTGTTTTTAAAACTTTTTAAGCACATGAAAACCTCAAAAATGTCTCTTGTATTTGATCCAACATATGTAAAATCTAACAAAGGTTCCGTTTTAAGCCAATATAAAGCTTTAAGTAGATATATTGGATGCATTGTTGCACACGATATCACATCTAAATTTGAACCAGAACTTATTGGGTATGGACATGCGGATTTAATCAAACTCTTTAAACTCATAATAAAAAATAATTATAAAGGTGATAGTTTAAAAGCATACAAAAAAAATAAACTCAAAAAAAAACAACTTGATGAATTAAATGTAAATCAAGATGCAGTAATTGTTGATGCCTTATTTGGAATTGGCCTAAATAAAAAAATAGAAGG
>DNNX01000110.1 GCA_003497445.1 Acholeplasmataceae bacterium
ATTCAAAACTTTTTTCTTCTGGTGTAATGAGCATGTATTTATCTTTAGATAATATATAAGCTGCATTTCTATTCACAGGATATATGTGCGTTTGGTTTTCTTCTTTAAGTTCTATAAATAGATCCGCTTGAGCTTTACCATACAAATCAAAAGATTGGACTTCTCCTAAAATATTTGTCTGTTGATTTGAATCAAGAAAGATTTTAGTGACATGGCCTTTTTCATCTAATTCAATACCAATCTGATCCCCTTTTTTTATCAGTGCATCAGAAATAGATTCACCAGCCATAGAGACATAGCCACCAATAGGAATTGCACGAATTGCATATAATATATCATCTTTTCTTTTTCCATAAACAAGTGGCCCCATCCCTAAAGAAAATTCGTGCACTAAAATACCTGCACGTCTTGCATAATAATAATGACCAAGCTCATGAATAAATATGATAAGACCTAATACAATAACAAATAATAATATATTAATGATCAACATAACATCCTCTTAAATAAATAAATGAATGAAAAAGAAACTTGCGGATAAGAACATGGAAACTAACATGACGGAGTCGAATCTGTCCATAATACCCCCATGACCTGGGAATATGTGTCCAAAATCCTTTATTTGATAATGTCTTTTTAATTTTGATGCCATTAAATCACCAAATTGAGATACAATCGTTGCAAGAAATGTTAACCCAAAAACAAAGACAAACTGTAATCCAAAAGAAATATTAGTCCCTATCAGTAACCGATCAAGAAGTGTCCGTTCACCACTTGCATTCAGCATGTCTCCTAAAAAAGTTCCAACAACAAAAATATCTCCATAATACATGGCGAATAAAGAAGCAAAAATCGTGGCAACCAAAGCGCCTCCAATCGCACCTTCCCAAGATTTCTTAGGGCTGATGTTTGGTGCCATTTTATGACGACCAAAACGCATACCAACAAGATATGCAAATGTATCTGTCAGTGTTGAAATCAATAACATGTACACAATGAATCTAACACCAATACGTCTTAATAATACGATTGATGCAGATCCAAAACCTACATATACCATCACAAGTAACGCTTTTCCTATATTGGTGACGCTAAAATTTTTAGACGTGACAAAATAAACAAACATACCCACGAGGATAAACGGAATGGTGATATGTAAAATACCAGGATTTTCAAAAGTAACAGCGCTTTGATTAAATCCCATAAATCCAGCTATAGAAATATGAATGAGTAATGCTGAAATAATAGTAAGTGTTCTAAACCTTTTTGATAAAGGCGCTTCTTTTTCAAACATATTTAAAAACTCAATCGATGCCCCAATGACAAAACATACCATGATAAATTCAAATACATTCAAAAAAGAGGGGATGCTAATAATTGGTGCGATGACTGAGATAAGTAATATGCCAGTGATAAGTCTTTTTTGTTTCATAGACCACCAAATCGACGTTGTCTTTTTTCATATTGTTTCATCGCTTTATGTAATTCACGTTTAGTAAACGCTGGCCAAGTTGTCTTTGTAAAATAAAATTCTGCATAAGCACTTTGTGCAAGTAAGAAATTTGAAATTCTTAATTCTCCTCCTGTACGAATAAGCAAGTCTACATCATGGGGTTGCATGAGTGCTTTTTTAAATGTTGCTTCATCTTTAACATCTTTGTTTTGTGCAACTTGTATCAACTCTTCAATGCCACCATAGTCTAAAGCGATATATAATTCAAATGCATCATCAAATGCTTCTGATTGTGTCTCTATCGTTGCAATTAAATCAAGCATACCTTGCGGTAATCGATCTCTTCTACCGATAAAATGAACTTTATGATCCACTTCTTCTTTTCTTGATTCAAAAATTTCAATCGATTTGGACATTATGTAGTCAACTTCTTCTTTTGGACGTTTCCAATTTTCCGTACTAAATACAAAAACTGTGAGTTTTTTCACTCCCAGTTTCCTAATTTCTTTTGTAATTGTAAATAAATTTTGTCCACCTTGATAATGTCCTAGAGAACGTGGCAGGCTTCTTTTACTAGCCCATCTTCCATTACCATCCAAAATGATGGCGACATGTGATGGCACGGTGCTTAATTTCATGTGTGCTCCCACAATTATTATACACGAAAATACATGATTATTTCATAGAAAATAAAAGGCATACGCCTTATATTTTAAGTAATTCAGATGATTTTTCTTTAATGAGGGTATCCACTTTATCAACATATGTATTCGTGATTGTTTGAACATCTTCTAAATACCCTTTTTCATCGTCTTCAGTAAGTCCTAATTTTTTAATGTGATCATTGGTATCTCGTCTTACATTTCTCACTGCAACTTTTGCATTCTCTCCATGCTTCTCTACATCTTTTACAAGCTCTTTTCTACGTTGCTCCGTTGGTTGCGGTAAAATCAAACGAATGCCATTACCATCATTGATTGGATTCAGTCCAAGTGTCGACGCATGAATCGCTTGTTCGATATCTTTTAATAACGATTTATCGTAAGGTTTTATGTATAATTGATTGCCTTCAACTACACTAATACTTCCTATTTGATTCAGTGGCGTGTCTGTACCATAGTAAGGGATTGTAATTTCGTCGATTAAACCTGGATTCGCACGTCCTGTTCTTATGTGTGTGAGTTCATGTGATAAGACATTACATGCTTTATTCATTTTTTCTTCTGCCTCTAATAACATTACGTCAGCTTGATCATTCATATTAACCCTCCCATGATACTTTGGTACCAACAGGTTCTTCTAATACTGCTTTTTTCATATTGCCAGATGTATTAAGATTGAATACAATCACATCGATTTTATTCTCATGACACATAGATGCTGCAGTCTGATCCATCACACCTAGTTTTTTTACAAGAATATCTTCTTGTGTAAGTGCATCATACATCGTTGCATCCTTATGTTTCTTAGGATCTTTATCATAGACACCATCGACACCATTTTTTGCCATGAGTATAATTTTGGCATCTAATTCTGCTGCTCTTAATGCCGCTGCTGTATCTGTTGAAAAATATGGTGTGCCAGTACCTCCAGCAAAAATCAAGACACGGTTCTTTTCAAAATGACGCATTGCACGTCTTCTAATGTAAGGTTCTGCTACTGTTGAAATTGGTAACACAGTCATAACTCTCGATGGAACATCGATGCTTTCAAGAGAATCTTGTAGCGCCAAACTATTCATGACAGTACCTAACATTCCCATATAATCTGCTTGCGCACGATCCATTCCGAGCTCTTCACCTGTTTTACCGCGCCATAAATTACCACCACCAACAACAATACCAACATCCACACCTAATGCGTGAATCTCTTTTATTTCGGTTGCGATCTTTTTAACTGTTAAAGGATGTATACCATAAATTCCATCCCCTTTGAGTGCTTCACCACTCAGTTTAATGATGACACGATTATACATGATTCACCTCGATATTTATTTTCTAACTTGACTCATGACTTCTGCTGCAAAGTCTTCTTGTTTTTTCTCAATACCTTCACCAACTTCAAGTCTCACAAAAGATACAACATTGTTTTGTTTTGATGAGACATATTGAGACACTGTTTGATCTGGATCTTTCACAAATGGTTGATCTACCAATGTAATTTCTTTTAAGAATTTATTGAGTCTACCTTCAATCATCTTTTCAACAATATTTGCAGGTTTACCCTCTGCAAGCGCTTGTTGAGTAAGTATATGACGTTCATGTTCTAATGTTTCAGCATCTACTTGGTTTCGATCCAAGTATTGTGGTTTTTGTGCTGCAACATGCATGGAAATATCTTTCGCAGTATCATCGTCTTTTTTATCTAAAACAACTAACGCAACAATGCGTCCACCCATGTGTTTGTAAGAACCAAAGCCTTGTGCGTCG
>DNNX01000050.1 GCA_003497445.1 Acholeplasmataceae bacterium
ATCGATATGCATGTATCACTAGATATTTCTATGGATACAGGACACACATGGTATGAGGTAAAATAATGCCAGAACTTCCTGAAGTTGAAACTGTTAGACAAACTTTAAAAACCCTTGTAAATGGTAAAACAATTGTAGATGTTCATGTGTATTGGTCTAATTGTGTCATTACGAAAAATTTTGAAAAAGACCTCATTGGTCAGACGATTCATGATATTTTAAGATATGGAAAATATTTGGTGTTTGTGTTAGATCAGCATGTCATGGTGTCACATCTTAGAATGGAAGGAAAATATTATCTTCATCAAAAAAGAGCACCATCCAATCATGAACATGTTGTTTTTGATTTACATACAAATGAATCGCTCACGTATCATGATACAAGGAAATTTGGAAAATTTGAACTGATCGATAAAAACACCTATTTAAAAGTGCCGCCACTTTCTGTGCTTGGAAAAGAGCCTAAAGATATGGATCCGATTGCATTATATAAACGTTTAAAGCAAAAAAGAATCCCTGTAAAAATGGCGTTACTTGATCAGCATCTCATCGCAGGACTTGGAAATATTTATGTAGATGAAACACTTTTTAGAGCGGGGATACATCCAGAAAAGAAATGTTACCGACTCACCAAAAAAAATGTAAGCCATATAGTGTATCATGCAATCAATGTCTTATCATATGCTATAGAACTTGGTGGGTCCACCATTAGGACTTATCATGCCATGCACGGTGTCGATGGTAAATTTCAAAATGAATTAAAAGTGCATACTAAAAAAGACATGCCTTGTGAAGTATGTCATACTCACATCATTAAAATTAAAGTTGGAGGAAGAGGAACTTATGTCTGTCCAACCTGTCAAAGGAAATAAACTTAAAATTGGTATCACTGGAAATATTGCCAGTGGTAAATCAACTGCAACGACATACTTAAAAGCAAAAGGATTCACAATTATAGACAGTGATGCCATCGTAAATACATTATGGAAAGATCCGTTAATCATTCAAGAATTATCAGCAATATTTAATTTAGATCTTAAAGATAGTATGATAAAAGAACAATTTAAACAAGATGTTTTTCATCATGAAACCATGCGAAAGTCTCTGGAAGCATATTTGCATCCAAAAGTTTATGACATGATCGAACATCAAATCCAAGCATCAACACATCATGTAATCATCGATATACCACTCTTGTTTGAAACACACTATGAGAAACATTTAGATGCAGTGATTTTAATTACAGTACCTAAAGACATTCAAAAACATAGATTATTAAAAAGAGGATTAACCTCTGAACAAGCTAATTCAAGAATTGCTTCGCAAATCGATCAATCACTTAAAATGAAGAAAACAACACATATCATTTCAAGTACACTTAATTTTGAAGCATTTTATCAAGCATTAGAAAAGGAAATAGATAAGATTATCCATGACAATACTTAAATTATATGCCCCAATTGATTTATCTGGGCATGATCATAAAGTCATCTCACTTTTATATCAACCACTGATCGGTAAAGTGGCTTTTTCACTTTATCACTTTATTTTTTCTTTGACATATCAAAAAGATGTTGTCACTATCAACCACATGGATATGCTTAACTTGCTGGTCATTACAAAAAAAGAATTTGAGGATGCATGTAATAAGCTACAAGCACACGTACTTTTAGATGTTTACGAATCAAAAGAGGATATGTTGCTGCAAATTAAAAAACCAATGACCGCAAAACAATTTTTAACTGATACCATTTTTGGTATTACATTGGAACAAAAAATTGGTAACGCAATGTTACATACACTGGTTGATCAATTTAAAGTACTACAACCTCATTTAGGGTACCAAAGAAAAGACATTCATTATGATGATGTCTTTGATGTCGAACAAGTAAAAAAACTATCCATTGATACACCACTATTTGAAAATGGTGGAGTACATATAAATGTCCTGAAAAACCGTTTCCCATATGAGACATGGGTGGATCAACTGCCATCTGCATACAAAAAGCCTTCTTTATTAAAATCAACAACAAGACAACTTATAGAAAATTTAGTATTTATTTATCAGTTGAATCAAGAAGATTTAAATCATATCATAACATCGATTCAACCCTCTCAACTCATTAAAAATGAAGCGATCAAAAATGCTGCAAAACGCTATTTTGAACAACATCAAATATTAACCATTGATGATAAAAAAGAACAACCATTCAGTAACTACAATCAGATTTCACCACTTTATATCATTCAAAAGTATGGAAAACATGATCATCAAGGCATAGCATTAGATACCATTACATCGCTTATAGAAAGAAACCATGTCGATCTTGGTGTTATTAATGTGTTATTAGTCTTTGTGTTAAAACGAAAAGAAGGAGTTTTACCTCATTTACATTATTTAGAAAAAATCCTCATTGATTGGATGTCCAAAGGTGTGACATCACCTCAAGATGCAATAGAAATGACGACAAAATTAGAAACAGCATATCAGAAAAAACAATTAAAAAAATCTATACGTGTATCTGTTGAACCAGATTGGTTAGATGATTATTTAGCGGAACTCAAAAAAGAGGAGGACGCTTTATGACTTTATTAGAGATGCGAGAAGTCATTTCAAAAGATGAAGAAACTAAAGATTTAATAATTGATGATATGGATGTTTTAAAAGTATATCAATATTTAATAGATAAGTATGAACAAAAGTCTTATGATGGATACATACCTGTACTCATCAAAGAACCTTATATTGAAATTGTGTATCGTCCAACCAAAGAAAAAACTTATGAAGTAAAGCAACAAAAACTTAGACAATACTTATCATTATTTGATAGTGACATCTATATTCAAGATGCGACACTCAATGATTTTTATCAAACATCTGACACAAGAAAAAAAGCGCTAGAAATTGCCAAAACATCTGTGGAGACATACTTGGATAAAAAAGCAACAAAAGGGATGTACATTCATGGTCCATATGGGTCTGGGAAAAGCTATTTATTATCTGCGATTGCAGCGCATTATGCTGATCATGATATCGATGTTATTTTTACTTATGTCCCAGATTTAATTAGAGGCTTCAAGCAAGGCATTGATGAAGGTACAATAGAGAAACGCATTAACATCTTAAAACAAACATCTATTTTAATTTTAGATGACTTAGGTGGCGAATATCATTCACCATGGTTTAGAGATGAAATATTGATGCCACTCATTCAATATCGTTTAAGCGCATCTTTACCCATCTATGTGTCATCAAATTATACATTGACTCAGCTTGTAGACGCATTGGCAAGTGGTCATGATGAAATTAATAGAGTGAAAGCAACAAGGCTTATAAGAAGACTTCGTGACATGACAGAATTAGTGAAGTTATCATAGAAAAAGTTATTAATATATGCTATAATAAGCGTGTCTTATCATTAGATAAGACATCTTTTTTATGAAAGAGGATATTTATGAATCTAACATTCCCTGATGGAAGTATCAAAACATACGAAGATGGCATGACTGTTTATGAAATTGCATCCTCGATTTCAAAGAGTTTAGCAAAAGATGCAATTGGTGCTATGATCAATGATCAATATATTGAGCTTTCAAGACCATTATTTAAGGATGCATCATTTAAAATCGTTACAAAAAAAGAAAAAGAAGCATTATATTTTTTAAGACATTCTGCTGCGCACTTACTCGCACAATCAGTCTTATCACTATATCCTAATGCACTTTTCGGGGTAGGGCCCGCCATTGATGAAGGATTTTATTATGATATTTCAGTACCAGGGTATCAACTGACAGAAGATGATTTAGTACGTATTGAAAAAAAGATGCATACATTTAAAGATCAAGCATTGCCGATTGTTAGAAAAGAAATATCTTATGAAGAAGCGAAAACACTCTTTAAACACGATCCATATAAATTAGATATCATCGAACAATACAAACATGAGCAATTAACATTTTATACACAAGGTGAATTTACCGATTTATGTCGCGGAGGACATGTAAGTCACACGGGTCTTATTAAGCATTTTAAATTATTGAGTTTAGCAGGTGCTTATTTTAGAGGCGATGCTAAAAATGATATGCTTACACGTATTTATGGAACAGCATTTTTTAGTGACACAGATTTACAATCGTATTTACAATTACTTGAAGAGAGAAAAGCACGGGATCACCGAAAAATTGGAAAAGCACAAAATTTATTTATGACAACAAAAGAAGCTGGTGCTGGACTTCCATTTTGGTTAAAAAAAGGCGCAACGATAAGACGTGTCATTGAACGTTATATCACAGATAAAGAAATCGCATTAGGTTATGATCATGTATACACACCCATTATGGCAAATGTAGATTTATACAAGACATCTGGACATTGGGATCATTATCACGAAAACATGTTTCCACCAATGGATATGGGAGATGGTGAATTACTCGTATTAAGACCGATGAATTGTCCGCATCACATGTTAATCTTTAAACAAGACATTCATAGTTATAAAGAACTTCCAATTCGTATTGCAGAATTAGGTATGATGCATCGTTATGAAAAAAGTGGTGCGTTATCTGGACTACAACGTGTAAGAGAAATGACACTCAATGATGCCCATATATTTGTGAGACCAGATCAAATCAAAGAAGAATTTAAACGCGTTGCATACTTATTATTTGATGTCTATAAAGATTTTGAGATTACCGATTTCACATGTCGTTTGAGTTATCGTAACCAAGACGATAAAGAAAAATATTATCCTGATGATGTGATGTGGAATAAAGCAGAATCGATGTTAAAAGAAGCAATGGATGAATTGGAGATACCGTATTACGAAGCTACAGGTGAAGCTGCTTTTTATGGACCTAAATTAGATGTTCAAGTAAAAACAGCATTGGGACATGAAGAAACATTGTCAACCATTCAATTGGACTTCTTATTACCTGAGAAATTTGATTTATCCTATGTTGGTGAAGATGGTGCAAATCACCGTCCAGTTGTCATTCATAGAGGGATTGTATCTACAATGGAACGCTTTGTAGCCTATTTAATAGAAGAATACAAAGGGGCTTTCCCATTTTGGTTGTCTCCAACGCAAATTAAAATCATTCCAGTGCATCTTGACTTACATGCAGCTTACGCAGAAACAGTCAAACAAGTGTTATCAGAATTTAGAGTTGAAATGGATTTAAGAAACGAGAAAATGGGGTATAAAATTCGTGCTGCCCAAACAGAAAAGATTCCATTTACTTTAGTTCTTGGCGATCAAGAAGTAGAACAACAAACCGTCACTTTAAGACGATACGGTTCACAACAGCAAGAAACATTATCTTTAGAGGCATTTAAAACATTATGTATGCACTTAAATATGCACAATTAAGTGCATATTTTTTATAATTAACGATAATTTTAATATAAAAAGTATGAGGTCGCACAATGCTAGAAGTCAAAAATGTCTCGATGTATTAAATTTTACATTCAAAAATCAAAACATGAATAAAAAACACCTTCTAAAATGAAGGTGTTTTTTTTAATATTGCTTTGAGTTCATGATGATCTTCAATATGTAATAATTCTGTTTTTAATGATTTTAAATGACCAGAATGCATACTTGAAATATGTTGTTTCATTGATAATATTTTACTTGGGACCATGGATAAACTTGAAATACCTAATGCAACAAGCAATGTAGCATAATCTTCTTGTGAGGCAACGTCACCACAAACACTTACAGGTATGTGATGTTTATGTGCACTTTCTGAAACATGATGAATGAGTGAAATAATGGAAGGGTGATATGGGTCTGCAATATCATTATCAAGTAAAACCGAACGATCGGTTGCCATTGTATATTGAACGAGATCATTGGTTCCGATGGAGAAAAAATCGACGATGGGTGCAATTAAATGTGCAGACAATGCAAGAGAAGGAACTTCAATCATGACACCAATATGAATATCACCAATAGCAATGTTTTTATCGATACATGATTGTTTGATTTGTTTTATATATGTCATGACTTCAATGATTTCTTTTTTCGTAGTGACCATTGGGATAAGCAAACGAATATGACCATGAACGGCACTCATTAATAAAGCTTTAATTTGATTGTAAAAAAGCTGTTGATATTTTTGAAAAAGACGAATACCGCGTAGGCCTAATAAAGGATTCTCTTCTTTTTTAAGTCTAATAAAAGGCACAACTTTTTCTCCACCTAAATCAAATAGTCTAAATGTAATGGGATGATGTTTATAGTGTTTGACGATACGTTCATACATTTTTAATTGATCTTCAAATGAAGGTGGTAATAATTTATCTATAAATAGAAGTTCTGTACGAATGAGTCCAATCCCTTCTGCACCAGATGATATAATTGCCTCTAAATCTTGAATAGAAGACATGTTTGCTTCTATTGGAATTGAAATACCATCCATTGTTTGGGCAGGTTGCGTTTGCCATTGTGTGAATTGTGATGGCTGTAATAGGTCTTTGTCAATGGATTCTGCATAGGATGCAAGCATTTTTGTATTTGGTTGTACGTAAATCCGTTTTTCATCAGCATCAAGAATCATTAAGTCACCATGTTGGAATTGGTCTAGATTATCCACGCCAAATAAAGAAGGAATGCCTTTTTGTTTAGCGATAATGGCTGCATGTGATGTGATCGATTTTGAAGAAGTGATAATGCCTTTGACATGTAATGCATTCAGCTGATTCATGATATGTAAATTGAGTGTTTTTAAAACGACGATGATATCTTCTTTAATATGTCGCATATCGATAAAAGGGATGCCTTGAATGACATAAGACATACGTTCATAAAAAGATTCAAAATCATCAATACGATCAAGCATATACGCATTGGAAGAGGTAGATAATACAGAAACATAATAATCTAAAGCCACTCTTAATGCATAACTTGCATTCATTTGTCGATCGATAATATAAGATTGAATAGATTGTATAAATTCCTCATCCATTGCCATTGCATACTGAAAAGCAAGCACATCATGTGTAGAGGGATCATGCAACATAGATTCTAATTCTGCTCTAAATGTTTTAAGTGCTTGATCTAAAATGTGAAGTTCTTTTTTTGGATCATGGATAATTTTTAATGAAGGGGTTGTTTCTAGCGAGTCAACGACATATGTTTTTCCGATCCCATAACCTGGAACAATTGTAATCAACGCATTAACGCTCCTCACATGTAATGTGCGCATCAAGTTTTGTACATGTTTTTTTTTCTACAAAAACAATATTACATGACTGATCATTTAAGGACTGGTTAAAAAAGTTATTTAAAAGCGTGCCAATAGGATCACCAATGGCAACACTCGTTCCCACATCAACATGCCATTTTACAATGTCATGACGTGCTTTTAATCCTAGATGTAACATAACATGAACATCTTTACCTTTAATAATCAATAAATGTTTTGAAGGATGAATGGTTTCAATCACACCCTCAATTGGGGCAACAATACTTTCATTTTGTGGGTTTACAACAAATCCATCTCCTAATAATTTATGAGAAAAAACATTATCTGGAGTGTTTTGAATTGGATGTAATTCGCCATCAAATGGATTTTTAAATAAAAACGTCATCATATCCTCACATGTATTATAAGACAAAAAGAAATTACAAATTTATGAAAACGTTTTATTTAGAGGGTTGTTGTTTGATACTTACCATCATCATAAGAATACTTAACATAATTAGATACGCAGCAATTTCAAAAGATAAACTGCGATTGTAGGCATAAATGAAGCTTCCTACAATGGGTCCAAATATCATGCCTAAGCCAACAAATAACTGTCTAATTCCCATGACTCTTCCATAATCATCAGAAGCAAAAGAAGCAATATGACTTTGTTCAAAAGGTTGATGGGCTGTTTTAGAAAAAACATACATCGAAAATATCGTGTAAAGACTTACAAGTAAATTTGAAAATTGAAATGTCATCCATAATGCAATGGCACCAATAAGCGTGAATGTTAAAAATGTTTTATTAAAGTTCAGCTTAAAGAGCTTAGGAACAATTAAAAGTGCTGTCACTAAACTAATCATCCCAGTAAATAAAACAAAAAAACCAAGCATACTTGGATCATAGTTTAAGTCTCTAAAGTAGACATCCACATATTTACTTACAAATGTAAAACTCATCGTTGCAAGTAATAATGCAATGTAAAATAACCATTGTTGTGGCTTTAAATCAAAAATTGAAAGTATATGTTTATAAAAAGGGATGTAGTTTTGATTTGTTTTTAAAGGTGGATTTTGAATTAATATGATAATTAAAATTGCATAAATAATGGTAATCAATGATTGAATTAAAAAGACATATTGATACGACGGTGCCTCTAAAAATGACTGAAGATTAGACAATTGACCACCAAAGAAATATCCAAGTGCACCACCAAGTGTAAGCGCGCCACCAAATAGCGATAAATTTCTTCCAACAACGTCTTTCTTTGAATGAATTAATATAAGTGCAGCATAAATCGTAATACCTGATGCTGCACCTATTCCAGAAAAAACTCTCGCAACAACCATCCAACGTACATTTTCTGAAAACCCATAAATCAGCTGGCCAATGGCATACATGATGTTTCCTAAAAACATCCAGGCTTTGTGATACCCTTTATCAGAAAGAATACCCCATAATGGTGCCCCGATCACAATACCTGCACTCATAGAAGCAAAAAAAACTCCAAACATAACATCATCTATACCTAAATAAGACACATAGCTTGGTGTAATTGGATGTGCAAGATTATGGGTAATTCCTTGGATCAATGTTAAGATAAGAATAAACTTAATTTCTTTTTTCACAAAAAAATTATAACATTAAATGAGTGTGTCATATGAAAAAAAGACTTTATTCTATTACAATTACAAATACGCAAGCAGATCATGGTTTTGCAACATCTACATCTGGGCGATCTTTACTTTTTAAACCAACATTAAAAAAAGAAGACGGGTTCAATCCAGGTGAACTTTTAGCATTTTCATGGGCAACTTGTTTAGAGTCAACATTGCGCTATGTATTAGAGATAAATTCGATGTCATTTAAGACATATACAGAAGTAGATTTTCATATGGAATTAGATCAAGGACCACCAATCGGTTATCAATTTTATTATGATGCGAGATTATATATGGATACAGATGATGTGATACAGATCAAGAATTTCGTTGAAGAAACACATCAAAGATGTCCAATATCTAAATTATTAAAGACGCGTAATATTACAATTAAAGGTATTTCATTAAAAAAAGAAGCGACTCAAGATTGAGAGGCTTCTTTTTCTTTAAATTGACGATATGTTAAGATCGGATGTCTCGCTGCAGTTGCTTCATCTAAACGTTTAACATAACCATGATGGGGTGCTGTTTTAAGAAGTTCAGGTGTTTCATTCGCTTCTTTTACGATATGTTCCATCACCTCTATGAAGGTATCTAATGTTTGTAAGGATTCTGCTTCCGTAGGTTCAATCATCATCGCCTGTTTATAAATAAGTGGGAAGTAAATGGTTGGAGCATGCATACCAAAATCTAATAGTCGTTTTGCGATATCAAGTGTTTTAATATCTGAATTGTCTTTGAGCCCATCATAGACAAATTCATGCATACAATAATCTTTTAGAGGCATATTAAAGTGTTCTTTTAATCGTGTTTTTACATAGTTTGCATTGAGGACGGCACGGGGACCGATTTCAACTAAATGTTCTTTTCCAAGAGAACGCATATAAACATATGCACGTAAATACACAAGTGTATTCCCTAAAAAGCCACCAACACGACCAATTGAATTAGGATGATAGACGCGGTTGGAAGGATTTTTATCCAAGACAACGTGAGGATTTGGAAGAAATTGTTTTAAAGATGCCACAACACCTACAGGTCCAGATCCTGGACCACCACCACCATGGGGTGTTGAAAATGTTT
>DNNX01000091.1 GCA_003497445.1 Acholeplasmataceae bacterium
TTAATTTGATAGTTAAAGAAACTTTATTAAATGATTGTTATGTTATTAATTTAAAAAGATATGAAGATAATCGTGGCTATTTTATGGAGACATTTGATGAGAGAATTTTTAGTAAATCCATTAATCAAAAAGTTTCATTTGTTCAAGATAATTTATCACTATCATATAAAAATGTTTTAAGAGGAATTCATTGTGATTTTAAATCTTGGAAGTTAGTCACTTGTGTTTTTGGTAAGATTTATTTAGTCATAGTTAATGTTAATAAAAACAGTCCAAAATATCTCAAAACAAAATCTTTTAAGATCTTATTAAGTGCATGACCAATATGTATATCTCCATTTGCATATGGCGGCCCATCATGTAAAACAAAAGATATTGCCTCATTTCTATTTTTTAAGACACGTTCATATAGATTGAGTTCTTCCCATTGCGATTGAATTTCAGGTTCTTTAACTCCTAAATTTCCTCGCATCGGAAATTCTGTTTTTGGTAAGTTTAATGTATCTTTATAGTCCATATCATTCTCCTTAAAATAAAAATGCAAAACAAGATCTAGGGACGATTATATCGCGGTACCACCCTATTTCCAGCTTTGCTGACACTTCTTTTTAAAATGTACTCAAAGGTGATCCCATGTACACGAACTTTTCTAGACTTTCACCATCTCTAGATCGCTTGTAAAAGTATTGTGCACTGTGCTGTCCTTATCATCATACGATTCAATTGAGTTCTTTTAAAAATGTTTTAACCGATCCATCTTCAAATGCGAACTGATTTCCAAACAGTAATATCTTTTCTTTAACAGGAATTACTTCTCCGTCGATGGCATAACAAACACCTGATAAAAATGCAATGCTTTTATTAATATCATCGATTTCTAAGTTTTCGAAATTAATAACAACCGGAATATTTTGTTTCACAATATCTGCGAGCTCTATTAATTTTTCATCGAAAGCATGGTCAAGTTTATGAAATTGAATGAGATTTGCTGACGGTTCTTTCGGTGTATCCACTTGTTTTTGTTTTTTTCTAAACAGTCCCATGAGACTCCTCTAAAATAGATTTAAAATATCTTCCTAAGCGTACATGCGTTGTATCATATGTCAATGCGAGTGCATAATCATCTGACATACCCATAGACGCAAACTTAAGATGCATGTCTTTACGTAATTTGCATGTGATTTCAAATGCTTTTTTAGTACCTTCGAAATCATCAATTTTTCCCATGGTCATGAGACCAAGCACCTTTATTTTATCATATTTTTTTAGTTCTTCATAAAAAGAACTTAGGTTTTTTATATCAACACCATATTTTTGTGTTTCTTCAGTTGCATTCAATTGAATAAAGACTTCAAGTGGCTTCTCCCGAAGTGCTTGAATGGTTTTTGCAAGTTCTAAAGAATCTAATGAATGTAAAACATCGATTTTGTTAATGATGTGTTTTGCTTTGTTACGTTGAAGATGACCGATAAAATGCCATTTAATCTTATATTGTTGCAATTGGTGATACTTTTCTAAAAATACATCTACACGATTTTCGCCCATGTCTTTGTATCCCATTTGGAAAAGCCTAATCATTTGTTCTGCATCAAAGTATTTAGAAACACACACAATTGTGACATCACTTAATGTTTTCATACGTTAAATCTAAAATGAACAATGTCACCATCATTCATTTCATACATTTTCCCTTCTAAACGATATTTTCCAGCTTCTTTTGCTCTTGATATGCTTTGATATGTTAAAAAATCATCAAATGATAATGTTTCACATCGTATGAATCCTTTTTCAAAATCAGAGTGTATAATTCCTGCACATTGAGGGGCTTTCATCCCTTTTTTAAATGTCCATGCACGTACTTCTGGTTCACCTGCTGTAAAAAAGGTTTGCAATCCTAAAAGTTGATAACTTTTTTCAATTACAGTCTCTAATCCACTTTGATGCAATCCATAAGAATTAAGTAATTCTTTTTTTTCATCATCTTCTAAAACTGCAAGTTCTGCTTCTAACTGTGCAGATACTGGCACCACTTCTATATCGAAAGGTTTTAGGTATGTTTTTAATTGATTGAAGTGTTGTTGATTGTCAAGATCAAGAAGATCATCTTCACCAACATTTGCAATTACAAGCATTTTTTTAAAACTTAATAACTGTAATTGTTTAAGAAAAGGATAATCATCCTCTTCAAAAAGATTATAGTTTAAACGTGTATCAGAACTTAAAAGATCTTTAATTCTTAAAAGAATCGCCTCTTCATGAAGTCCTTCTTTAGGTGACTGTTTCTTCTTTTTCCCTAATTTATCAATACGTTTATCGATGCTTTCTAAATCTGCAAGTCGTAATTCAACATCAATCGTTTCAAAATCACGAACTGGATCAACAGTTCCATCAACATGTGTCACATCTTTAAGATCAAAGCATCGCACGACATGACATACCGCATCCACTTCACGTATGTGTGATAAAAATTGATTTCCAAGTCCTTCGCCTTTGGATGCACCTTTCACAAGTCCAGCAATATCCGTAAATTGATACGCTGTTGGTATGATTTTTTTAGGTTGATATACTTCTGCAAGTTGTTGCAATCTTTGATCGGGTACTGAAACAATACCAACATTAGGTTCGATGGTTGCAAACGGATAATTTGCAGCAAGTGCACCAGCCTTAGTCAACGCATTAAATAATGTTGATTTTCC
>DNNX01000093.1 GCA_003497445.1 Acholeplasmataceae bacterium
AATTATCTGATGTCGGTACGATTAATGATATCGCTGTGACGCATGTTAAAAAATTACCGAATGGACAATTTTTACATGTGGTTAGTGAAGGTATCTTTCAAATTGGTGATCAAGTACATGCGATTGTGGATGCAACAACGCGTATGAAGACGAGTCAAAATCATAGTGCTGCACATTTATTCCATCAATCTTTAAAAGAGATTTTAGGATCTCATGCACTTCAGCAAGGTCAACAAGTCAATGCATCTGCTTGTCGTTTTGACTTTAACCATTATGAACCATTAAATCATTATACTGTTATTAAAATGGAGAAACTTGTCAATCATTATATTCAACATGCTCCGTTGCATGTAGAGATTTACGAAACAAGTTTAGAAGATGCAAAACGTAAAGGTGCGATGGCACTTTTTGGTGAAAAATATGGTGACTTTGTCCGAGTGGTTGATATGGGATGGTCCATTGAACTTTGTGGAGGAACACATGTTTCTAATACGAAAGTGATTGAACAATTTGCGATTACATCCTTAAGTTCGATTGGATCTGGTATTTATCGTATGGAAGGTATTACAGGTCTTGATGTCAAAGAAAAAATGAGACAAGAGTTGAAACCGTTTTTGAATGAAATTGACCAAATCAAAGAGAAAATTGCTTCTGAATCGTATGATTTAGATGTGTCTGTACCTGAAATTAAAGGGACATATATGGACATCATTAATTTTAGGGCTTATATTGATGTGTTAAGAAAAAACATCAAAGATATAGAAAAACAAAAAGTAGAAAAAGATCAACAAAACATACTATCTGTTATAGAGCTTGATACATATGAAAAAAATCAAGACATCATTGTCATTAAAGTGAATCAAATCGATAAAAAGGTCTTAAAATCTTTAGTGGATCAAGCATTTGATTATTTAAATCCTGGGACACTTGTGTTATTTAATATAGATGATCAAAAAGCATCCTATGTCATTAAATCATCAAAACAACTTGCATCAGTGCTTGTAAAGAAAATCGCTTCGATGACAGAAGGATCGGGTGGAGGACAAGATCATTTTGCGCAAGGTGGGACTTCTCGATTAGATCTTATTGAAGATGCGATTAAGGCGCTCGTATTATGAGTATATACCTTGGCTTAGATTTAGGAAGTAAGACATTGGGGATTGCAGTGAGTCATTCTGGTGTCATTGCCTCACCCTTAGAAACATTTCGTTTCAAAGAACATCATTATGATTTGGCAATTGATCATTTAAAAAAACTTATAAAACAATATGAAGTCACGCACATTGTTTTAGGGTTACCAAAACATATGAATAACGATATGGGAGAACGAGCGAATATAAGTGTTGATTTTCAAAAGAAGCTTCAAGAAGTCAACGTTATTTTATGGGATGAAAGACTCTCGACCAAATCTGCATTAGATTCTATGCGTATGTTCGGCTTATCTCAAAAAGAAAAAAAAGCACAAAAAGATACACAAGCTGCACTCATCATTTTACAAAATTATTTAAATTATAAGGAGACACAACATGGAAGATAAGCAACTCATTATTACAGACGATAAAGGTAATGAACAGCTTTGTGAAATTATTTTTACAATGGATATAGAGGATAAATCTTACGTTGTTTTTTCGGTTAATGATTCTGATGAAGTTAGTGCTGCAGAATACATACCAAGTCAAACAGGTCAAGGAGAAGGCACATTTAAAGACATCAAAGAAGACTCAATTTGGGAACAACTTGAAGACGCTTTAGAAGCTTATCAACAAGAACTTGATGCCGAAGAAAATGATTCAACACATTAAAACACATGCAATACAACATAATATTCCAATCATCACTGATGATGTTGCAAATATTTTGACACACGTCATTCAAACATATCAATTAAAAAGCGTTCTTGAAATAGGTACTGCTACGTCATATAGTGCACATGTGATGGCACAAGCTGGCGCAGAAGTTTGGAGTATTGAAAGAAATAAAGAACGCTTTGAGATTGCGCAAGCATTTGTTGAAAAAAGTCATTTAAAACATAACATTCATTTGATATATGATGATGCGTTAACACATGCGTGTGAAAATAAAACATTTGATTTGATATTTATTGATGCTGCAAAAAGTCAATATATCAATTTTTTTAATAAATATGAACAATATTTGCACCCACATGGCATGATTGTCGTAGATAATCTATATTTCCATCATTTAAAACCATCTCTAGTCAAAAGACATACACGTCAATTGTTAAAAAAACTAGAGAAGTTTAAGGAATTTATACAGTCTCATCAAGAATATGAAAGTAAAATCATGCCATATGGTGATGGTGTTTGCATAAGTGTCAAAAATATTGATCGGTTTCAAGATCTAGAATCAAAAATTGATATCTTCATAAAAAATAAGAGAGAACATTGATGACAGCCAATCAATTTGATTACAGGGGTGTTCCCATTCATATCAAGAAGAAACCAATCAAACATATGTATATTAGAATACACGCATCAGGCTGTCACATCAATATGTCTAATAAATTGTCAGCAAAATTTGTTGAAAATTATCTTAAAGATAATATTGAAGCGATTAAAAAAACGTACTTAAAGCTAAAACATATGACATATTCCATATTAGGAAAACCAATTTCAGTATCATACAGTAAAGATGATTATGACTATGAATTCAAGAGAAATCATTTGAAAATTGCACATCCTATATCATTTGATAAGGGATTTAAAGCATTTTTAAAAACATCCATGATCACATATATACAACATCTTGAAGCTCAACTACAATCACATTTGAAGTCTTTTGAAATTACACCTGTTCCCTATCAATTTAAATATTTAACTTCAAAGTTTGGAAGTTATCATCGTGTGAAACATATGATTACACTCAATACATTTTTATACATGTTGGAACCAGCACTTATTTTCTATGTATTAATGCATGAGTATGCACATACAAAAGCGTTTCATCATCAGCAAGCTTTTTATGATTTACAACATCGATTATGTCCAAATGATAAAGAATTATCAAAAAGGCTCAAAACATTAACGATTCCAAGACAATTTACGATATAATAGAAAAGAATTATTTAGGAGGATTTTATGGCAACGAAACCAGTTTATCAATTAACTCAAGAAGGATATGATCATTTAAAAGAAGAACTTAAAGAGCTCGTTGACGTCAAAAGACAAGAAAACTTAGATGCACTCAAAGAAGCGAGAGCACAAGGGGACTTATCAGAAAATGCAGATTATGATGCTGCAAGAACAGAACAAGCGCGTATCGAATCTAGGATTACTGAAATTGAAAATATCTTAAAATATGCAAAAATTATCAAAACAAGCAACGAAGATGTTGTCAATATTGGTAAAAAAGTAAAAATTAAGTTTCAAGAGTCTAATGTTGAAAAAGAATTTTATTTTATTTCAAGTATCGAAGTGGACCCAAAACTCAACAAAATTTCAATCGAATCACCGATCGGTAAAGCATTAAAAGGACACGAAGTTGGCAATGTTGTTACATTTAAATCTGAAACAAACAAAGTATCAACCATTGAAATCCTAACGATTGAATAATGGCGTTCTATAAATATATTAAACCGACATTATATGCATTGAGCATACAAGATATACCCTATGAAGAATTAAAAAAACAAGGTATTCATACCTTGTTTTTTGACCTTGATAATACAGTCATGAGTTATGATGAAACATTGATTTCAAAAGAAAATATTCAATTTTTAAATGACTTAAAAACGACTTTTAAAATTATAATTGTTTCTAACAGTGGATATAAAAGAGTATCTAAAGCATCTAATCATGCAAAACTAGAATTTATACACAGTGCAAAAAAACCACTCAAAACAGGCTATAAAAAGGCTTTGAAAAAGGCAGCATGTACGAAAGATAAAGTCGTTTTTATCGGGGATCAGTTGATAACAGATGTTTAT
>DNNX01000005.1 GCA_003497445.1 Acholeplasmataceae bacterium
TTTTTTATTTTATTTCTTCTAAAAAGGATGTTCCAATCGTTGGCATTTCTGCTTTAAAGTTATCTGATAAGGTTGCGCCTAAATCTGCAAACGTTCCTCTGATGCCTAAATGTTTTGGTGACTGGATGTGATTATGATATGCAATAACTGGAACAAATTCCCTTGTATGATCTGTCCCATGATGAATTGGATCATTTCCGTGATCTGCCGTTAAAATTAATAAGTCATCATCATTTAAATGTTCGATGAGAGTTTTTAATTGAACATCAAATGCTTCAATTGCTTTACCATATCCGATAGGATCTCTTCTATGTCCGTAGAGTGCATCAAAATCGACTAGATTTAAAAAGCATAAACCTTTAAAATCTTTTTGTGTTTGTGCAATGATTTGATGCATACCATCTTCATTGGATGTAGTCTTTGAATATGATGTGATACCATATCCATCAAAAATATCATTGATTTTACCAAGTGCAATGACATCATTACCATTATCTTCTAAAAAGTTTAATACCGTTTTATCAAAAGGTTTTAATGCATAATCATGACGGTTTGGTGTTCTTGTAAAGTCCTCTTTGTTGTTACCTATAAAAGGTCTTGTGATGATGCGTCCAACTTTCCATTTTGGTTCCATCATGATATCTCTAGCAATTTGTGAAATTTCATATTGTCTTTCAATTGGAATAATATCTTCATGCA
Source organism: Acholeplasmataceae bacterium (assembly GCA_003497445.1). Taxonomy (GTDB): domain Bacteria; phylum Bacillota_I; class Bacilli_A; order Acholeplasmatales; family Acholeplasmataceae; genus UBA8290. The sequence goes on from DNNX01000005.1 coordinate 700, forward strand.
TCGCAATTTGCAAGACGCTATCGGCACTTGTATAAACAATGAGATCACCTGTTTTCATATGGTGCTCACCGTACTCTTTAATAATCTCAGTGCCTGATGCTGATTTATTTCCAACAATTTTATGGCCGGTTTTATCTTCTAGTACATCAATCAAATCTTGTGGGAATCCTGTATCTGTAAATGTTTGGAATGGTTCTTTAATTTGTAGACCCATGAGTTCCCAATGTCCTGTCATGGTATCTTTTCCTGAAGATATTTCTCTCATTTTACCAACATGAGCTTTTGGTTTAGTCACGGGTGGTAATCCTTTGACATCTGTAATATTGCCGTAGCCTAGTTCAACTAAATTAGGTATATGAAGTGGATATTTTTCGATAATATGACCAATGGTATGTGCCCCTTTATCATGAAAAGCTTCAGCATCTTCTTGTTCGCCAATACCAAGTGAATCTAATACAATTAAAAATATTCTTTTAAACATAACTACTCCTTTGACCTTGGATGTAAGGTATCATACATTTTTTTCAAAGTTTTTTGATTTAAATGGGTATAAATCTGTGTTGTCGAGATATTTTCATGGCCCAACAATAATTGTAGTGCTCTTAAATCCATCCCATTTTCTAATAAATGTGTTGCAAATGCATGTCTTAATGTATGTGGTGATATATCTGAAACACCAATGACTTGTCCCCACTGCTTCAGTAATTTATAAAAGCCTACTCTTGATAGTGGTTTTCCCAAATGATTTAAAAACACCATCTGAGAGTGATATTTATTGAGTTGTGGTCTTGCATCCTTTAAATAAGTTGTAAGTGCTTGATATGCCATTTCAGAAATTGGTACTTCTCTTTCTTTATTCCCTTTTCCAATAACATGTACATACATGTGATTTAAATGAATATCTTTCGTAGATAAATTTAATAATTCTGACACACGTAATCCAGATCCATAAATGAGTTCAATTAAGGCAACATTTCTTTTTGCAAGCACTGAATCCCCTTCAACGTGTTCTAAAAGTTTTAAGACATCAGAAACACTTAATATCGGAGGTAGATGTTTTGCTTTTTTAGGTGTTTTTATATGCCTTGCAATGTCATTTTCAATCATACGATCTAGCAACAAAAACTTGATAAACATTTTTATTGACGATAATTTTCTCGCAACAGAACTTGTTTCAAATTGTTTTGAGACACTTTTAATATATGACTCAATATGTTTTTTTTCTAATTGCTCTACTTTAGAGATATGATGATATTTGTTGACAAAATCATAAAAGATTGTGCAATCTCTAATATACGCTTCAACCGTGTGATTAGATAAGCGCTTTTCCTGTTTCAAATAATATTCAAATTCTTTTATTTCATATATCATATAAATACCATAAATACAAGATTTCCAAGTTGTAAACCACGTCTTGTTAATTTTAAATGATTGTCTTCGATCATTAAAAGACCATCATCAATAAAACGCAATAAACTTGGATACAAATTGAAAATATCATCTTTGTATTTAGATTTTACCATATTTAAATCGATTCCTTGAGTCATCCTTAATTTAAAAAGTAAATGATCATTTCTAAGTGTTTCTTCATCTTGTTCAATGACTTCCTTAAGAGGATCAATGATATACTTTGACATTGCCTTATGATTATATGTCCGTTTCTTATCAATAAATCCGTGTGCTCCTAGTCCTACACCAATGTAGTCTTGAAGTGTCCAGTACAATGTGTTATGCAAAGATGTCTTTCCATGTTTTTCAAAATTAGAAATCTCATAATGATCATATCCAGCGTCTTTAAATCTATCAATAACAATATCATACATGGTTGCTTCAGTATCTTCATCCGTTTTTACGAATTTATTTCGTTTAAGTTGATGAGAAAAAAATGTTTTTTCTTCAATAATCAATGAATACGCACTCACATGCGGAATATCTAAAGAGATCAATGTATCAATATCATGATGTAGTTCTTCGACTGTTTGGTGCTCTAATGCATAAATAAGATCGACATTAAGATTAGTTATTCCAAGTGATTTTAAAGATGCAATCGCATCAAATACCATTTGATTTGTATGTTTTCGATTCAGTCTTTCTAAATGTTTTTGATTGAATGTTTGTACGCCTAAAGACACACGATTGATACCGTATGCTTTCATGATGATCCCTTTTTCATGATCATAAGATTCAGGATTGACTTCAATCGTATACTCAATTGGGTGATACATAGATAATGCTTCAAGTAAAAATGTTAATTCCTCATGATTAAGTGCAGAAGGTGTCCCACCACCGATATAAATGGTATCGACATGAGGATACTTTGCATAGTAAGACTGAATTTCATTTTTTAACGCTTCTAAGTATTTCATGTTGTGAGCATGTCCTTTAGAAACATGTTTTACAAAATCACAGTAATGACAAATCGCATCACAAAAAGGGATGTGAACGTATAATCCTCGCATCAATCATCACTATTGGATAAAATCGCTAAAAATGCTTCTTGAGGGACATCGACACGTCCAATCGATTTCATCTTCTTTTTACCTTCTTTTTGTTTTT
>DNNX01000029.1 GCA_003497445.1 Acholeplasmataceae bacterium
CATGTTAAAACAAAAAGGTATTGAACTTGTAAAAAATACACTTTATACATTATCATTTACTGCATATGCAAGTGTAGACCGTCCAATCTCAGTAGGATTTAATCCTGGATTAGCAGCAGAAGTTGTAAACTTAACAACTGAAGCTCAAACATTTGAAATTTCATTCTACTATACTGGTGATACAGTTGAAACAAGAATTGAATTCTTATTTGGTGGTGCTGTCGGTAAAGTCACACTTGATGATGTTATGCTATATGAAAGAGTATATCCAGGATTATTACCATTTACTGATTCTGGTGAATTTGTAGATGGTGCATTTGCAACAACTGCTGCAGAATTACCTGTCGAAGTTCAAGATGCTAATTATCAAGATATTACAGATCCAGGCTTCTGGTATATGTACAATGGTAGTTGGTCAGGTGCAGCTGCAACATATGGCGTTACAGACGGTAAATTCGAAATTGATGTCACTAATGTTGCTGGTGAAGTATGGCACTTCATGTTAAAACAAAAAGGTATTAACTTAGAAAAAGATACAATGTATATGTTGACATTCACTGCTTTTGCAAGTGTTGAACGTTCTATACTAGTCGGATTCAACCCAGGCTTAACAGCAGTAGAAGTCAACTTAACAACTGAAGCACAAACATTTGAAATTCCTTTCTTCTACACAGGTGATGATGTAGAAACAAGAATCGAATTCTTATTTGGTGGTGCTGTTGGTAAAGTGACACTTGATGATGTTGTATTACATGTAGTAAACACACAACCAGAACCAGACCTATTCATTTCTGAATATATCGAAGGTTCTTCTAATAACAAAGCCTTAGAATTATACAACCCAACAGGTGCTGCACTAGATTTAACTGGATATGTGCTCACTTATTACAATAATGGCGCAACTCCAGGTAGTGATGGTGTCATTAAAGCTTTTGATTTAACTGGAATCACTTTAGGTGCAGGAGAAACTTTTACAATCGTAACAGATTCGTTTGCTGGTACAGGAACTTATGATGAAGTCCAAGCTTATGCAGATTCAGATTCAGTTGTTTTCTTCAATGGAGACGACACCATTGTATTAACAAAAAATGGTGAAGTGATTGATATTGTTGGTGTTCTTGGAGAAGATCCATGGACATTGAACGGTGAAGTGATTGCATGGACAAATAAAACATATGTTAGAAATGCAGGTATTACATCAGGTTCATTAGTTTGGGATCCAACTGAATGGACAGAATTTGATCAAGACGATTTTAGTAATCTTGGTTCTCATACAGCTTAAGAGGTAATTAATGAAAAGACTACTAACAATCATAACCGTACTGGTACTAACTGCAACATTAGTTGCTTGTGGTGGATCTGGTGGTGGCGGAGGTGAAACTCAACAAATTGAGTTAACATATGCTGACTGGGCAAACCAAGAGCTCAATCAACAACTCATTGATGCATTTATGGAGGCACACCCAGAAATTCGAGTCATTTTAAGAACGGATATCACAGGTTCTGGAGATGCCTTCACAGGAAACTTAGTCACTGCTGCACAAGCGGGATTACTTCCAGATGTCTTTGCAACTGATAATGTACCGACTGTCGTTAATGCAGGGCTTACATTAGATGTTGCGCAATACTGGGATCAAGATGCAGATTCGCAACTAGTATATGATAACATCGCTGCAACAGGTGTATATGATGGTAAACGTTTCGCATTGCCATCATTCCAATTCTTAAAAGGTATCATGATTAATTTAGATATCTTTGAAGATGCAAATTTAACAACTGTTGAAGGTGAATATCGAATCGATAATGATGGATATCCAGTTAAAGATTGGACATTTGAAGAATTTGTTAATATTGCATCAGCGATAAAAGACTTTGATCCAAATGATTACCAAAGCGGATATGTAATAGGTTTAGATACATGGTATGGTACACCTGATTTTCAACAAGTTTGGCCAATGATGGATGATGCAAATGTAGGATATGATACATTTGATGGTGAGCAATTTAATTATTCAACATCAGATAGTTGGAAAGATGCACTTACAGCAAAAATCGAAATGCATGCGCTCACTGATGGTACAACAACACGTTTTGATGCAGAATTTTTAGAGGCCAATTCTGACTTAGCAATTTATCATATTCAAAATGGTACTGCTGCAATGGATATCGAGGGTTCTTGGCAATTTTGGGTATTAAATGATGCAAAAGAAAATGGTATCAATTTAGGATTCTGGCCTTATCCACAAGGGTCTGCAGGATTCTTCCCACCAACCATCTTGGATTATTTAGCAGTATCATCTGAAACTGAATTCCCAGAAGAAGCGTTCAAACTTGCGAAGTGGATGAGTTTTGGTAAAGCAGGTTACAGTGCAAGATTAGATATTCTTGAAGCAAATAATGCTATAGCTGAAGCTAATGGTGATTATCCTATGTATTTAGATCGTTTTCCAATAGCTGATTATCCTGATGTTTGGGATAGAATTGATGGCTTTGTATCTGATATTGAAGGCATTGACTATATTTTAGATAACATCGAAAATGCAAAACCAGATTTAGATAAATGGTTACCAGGTTACAAAGATTTCTGGAGCTGGGTATTTGATCCAGAGAATCCTTATAACTTTGATGCACTTGTTGTTGCTGGTGCATCCTCTGTTCCAACTTGGGCAACTGAGTGGGAAAGAAAAATCAATGAAATTGTTCAAACTGCATTAGAAACTTTAGGACAACCGCCTGTTGAAGAATAATTTATAATATTGTTAATCAAGAGGGAGATGTAATCATTCTCCCTCTTGGTTCACTTTTTAGAGGTGAGATATTTGAAAGAAAATTTAAAATCATTCATTCAATTTTTATCTGTGAAAAAAATCGTTGGATCTTCAATTGTATTGTTGCTGGTCCTTTTTGTTGTTTTATCTTTTTTTCAAAGACAAAAATTAGATGATATTGTGGATACATCGACACTCATTTCAAGTGATGTATCATTTACATCGTCTCAATATAATTTACCTCTTTATCGTAATTGGATTGATGCGAAATCTAATGAAGTAATAATTTCTGATGAAATAGAGCTTGATCAAAATCAATATTTAGGACAAGTCATTTTTGATACGTTTGAAAATGTAACAGAAGTCCTAGAAAATGATGATTTTGATCAAAGCTATTTAATTGATTACGAGCAAGATTTAGAAGTTAGATTCAGTAATATACAAGAATCAGGCTTATACTATTTAGATATAACCTATTTGCTTGTAGATAATAATGTAGATGCGGTACAGTATCAATTAAAAGTGAATGGTGTATCACCATTTTTTGAAACTCAGACACTTATTTTACCCTCTTCATGGGTATTTGAACAAGAAACCTTTACATTAGACAGATATAATAACGATATTCAACCGCGTTCAATTAAAGAAGTTGAATGGCAACATACAATAATAAGGGACTTTAAAGGTATGTATCAACATCCTTATCTCATCCACTTAAGTAAAGATGATGTATTATCGTTATCGTATGTGAATAGTCGTTTCTTAGTCGCATCGATTTCTGTCGTGCCTTATGATGCACCAGATTCATATGATGCTTTCATGAATATGCATGCATCGACACCTATCATTGACGATGTGATGGTTCAAGTTTCTGCAAGAGAGATGGCATTAAGAAATGATCCATCGATTCGTTTAAGAGTTGAACAAGATCCTTCAAATTTATATTACGATACACAACAGTTAAGGTTAAATACGATTTTTGGTGATTCTTGGGAATCTGGTGGTCAACAAATTTCTTATCATATTGAAGTCGAACAAGCTGGTTTATATCAATTATCTTTTAAATATCGCCAATATTTACTAAAAGACTTACCAGTATTTAGAAACATATACATAAATGGAGCGCTTCAGTATGAAGAAATGCTCAGTGTCGCATTTCCTCATTCAATGTCATTCATTAATCGTACATTGAAAAAAGATGATGAAACACCTTATTATGTTTATTTAAATGCTGGTTTAAATTCCATTACATTAGAAGCGACCAGTGAACCTTACGCACAATCCATAGAAAACTTAAAGTACATCATGAACGAAATCCAAGAACTTTCATTGTCAATTAAACGCTACACGAGTGGTGCAACGGATCGTTATCGTGACTGGGATGTAGAACTCTACTTTCCAAATGCTGTATCGGATATTAGAAGTTGGGTCGTGATTTTAGAATCCATGTATGGTGAACTTTTAAGTGTAGGTTCAGATAGTAATCCATCTGAAATTGCCAACATAAAAGTTTCTATTAATCGGTTAAATGATATCGCAGACGATATCAATAGTTTGCCATCTAGAATGGTTCAATTTTCAGATGGAGATTCTTCAGTCAATCAAATGTTAGGTCAAATTGCATCACAATTGATGCGGTCAAATTTAGAACTTGAACGTACGATGATTCATGGTGATGTGTCTTTACCACGACCTTATACGACTATTTTTAAATCAATTTTTGAAGGTACAAAACGACTTATTTTATCGTTTATAAATAATCCATATTCAGTTAATAATTCTGATGAAGATTTGAATGTATGGGTAAATTATCCAAGGCAATATATTGAAATTATGCAAATTATGATTGATCAGTCATATTTTGGCAATAGAAAAGTAACACTTTCACAAATGCCTGATCAAAATAAACTAATTTTAGCCAATACATCAGGTAAAGCACCTGATGTTGCCATTGGTGTAGATCATTGGATACCTTACGAATTCTCTATTCGAGGGGCTTCTGTTGATTTGAGACAGTTTGATGGCTATGAAGAAGTTGTATCAAGATTTTCTAAAGGTGCGATGATTCCATATGCATTTGAAGATGGTATGTATGGATTACCTTCAACACAAAATTTCTGGGTCACATTTTATCGAAATGATATTTTAACGAGTATTGGTGCAGAAGACATTCCAGATACATGGAATGATGTGATTGATGTTCTACCGCTGCTGCAAAGTTATGGTCTTAATTATTTTGTACCACTTGCACAGTTCTCAGGGTTAAAACCATTTGTTGCAACCATACCTTATGTATATCAGTTCGGTGGTAATTTATATACAGAAACTGGGATGCAAACAGGGATTAATTCTACTGAAACACTTAAAGGTATGGAACTCATGAGTGAGTTATTTACCTTATATAATGTCCCTAAATTTGTAGGAAATTTCTTTAATAGTTTTAGATACGGTACTTTACCAATTGGTATTGGTGATTTAGCAACATACATTCTACTCAATAGTGCTGCAGATGAACTTGATGGTTTATGGTCGATGGCACCACATCCTGGTGTGTTAGACCCTGAAACAAATACGATCAATCGTTATGCATCTGTAGGTGCGCAATCAAATATGATTTTATCTCAGTCTAATTATCAAGATGAAGCTTGGGACTTTTTAGACTGGTGGTCATCTACAGAAGTCCAAGCAGAATTTGCATTGACGTTGTTATCAACTTATGGAAAACAATATTTCTGGAACACTGCAAACTTAGATGCATTTGATTTAATTCCAATGCCTAGACAGCATAAAGAAGTGATTCAGGCACAATGGGAATATGCAATCGAAGCACCTCGTATACCTGGTAGTTACATGGTAGAAAGAGAAATGAGTAATGCTTGGACAAATATTGTATTTAATGATGTCAATCCTAGACAAGCACTAGATGAAGCTGTGCGTGTTGCTAACAGAGAAATATTATATAAAATGGCAGAATTTGGATATGTCGTTAATGGTGAACCTATCAAAGACTATGTTGTACCAACGATGGATAATATTGATCAATGGTTAAAGGAGCATCAATATGATTAAGCGCATGAACAGACCTGCCTGGTTTATTGTTCCTTACTGGAGTTTATTTTTAGTTTTTATTATTTTGCCTGTCATTGCTGCAATATTTTTACCTTTAGGTTTTTTAACAGGACTTTTGGGCGTGAATATTGGGGGAATTCCTGGAGTGGACAATACTTATGCTTTTGGTTTTTTTTGCGGAATTCTCTTCGTAATTGTTCTAATACAAATTATAATTTTTAAAAAAAATAAATGGTTTTAGTTTTTGAATAAGCTATTATGGTGTAATGAAAATCCGATTACTTTTTATTTTAACATTAATTCTAAATTTTAGCTCAGTTTCAGATGTTAATTCAGAAATAAGCAATAAATCAATACTGAACGAAGTCTTTTTAGGATGTGTTAATGAAGATTTAGGAGAGTTAGCAAGTGTTGGTGGACAATATGAATATTGTGGATGTTTTGTTAATAAAATTTCAAAAAATCTAAATATTGAAGATTTGATGAGCGTAGGTATTGAAGTAATGAAAAATTCTGGAAATGAAAATGCTGCTATTGGAGCTTTGCTAGAAAATGATATCGTAGCAGAGAGTATTATTTCATGTGCATCCTCCCTATTTAATTAAACTTTCAAAATAAAAATATAATTAACATGTATAATAAAAATCTAATACTGATAATTATTGCGCAGATATTTGGATTTACTGCAGCTCCCGTCACAATATTTTTGAGTGGAATAATAGGTTCTACTCTAACACCAGTCTTATCATTATCCACCTTACCAACAGCAATGATGGTTATTGGTCTAGCAAGTGCCACTATGTTAGCTTCAAAGATAATGAGTAAAATAGGTAGGCAAAAAGGTTTTATTATTGCATCATTTTATACAACTATATCTGCATTAATAGCGGCATACTCAATTTATATTAGTGAATTTGTTATCTATTGTTTGGCATGTTTCATGATTGGTAATGGTCTTGCTTTTACTCATCAATATAGGTTCGCGGCAGCAGAAACAGTAGAAAAAGACATGGTTCCAAGGGCCATATCAGCAATAATGCTAGCGGGAATTGTTTCAGCCGTTCTTGGGCCCAACATCGCGGTGTATGGTCAAAATTTAATACCTGAGCATACATTCGTTGGTTCTTATTTGGCGCTTTCAATTTTAACATCTATTCCGATAATTGTTCTGTTTTTTTATAAACAGGAAAAGACGGTAAAAGTTGAGAAGAAAGTTAAATCAGGAAGATCATATATAGAGTTTTTAAAATCTCATAGGTTTAGTCAAGCAATTGTAGTTGCTGCTATGTCTTATGCCATTATGTCTTTTTTGATGACCGCAACACCATTAAGCATGCATCAGGGACATGGCTTTTCTCTATCTAGTACAAAGTTTGTAATTCAATCGCATATCTTTGGAATGTTTCTCCCATCGCTATTCACTGGCAGATTAATAAAAAAGTATGGTCATAGCCGAATGATATACTCAGGAATAGTTTTCTTCTCAATAACTATCCTTCTGAGCTTCTTTGAAAATTCATATTTTAACTATTTGGTTGCATTAACTTGTTTGGGTATTGGGTGGAATTTCCTTTTTATTACCTCTACTAGTCTTTTAGTTTTGGCTTATGAAGAAGAAGAAAAGTTTAAGGCACAAGGTTTTAATGAAATTATAGTGTTCACAATGCAAGCAATTGCCAGTTTATCTGCAGGTTTAATGCTTACTTATGTTGGCTGGGAAGTTATGAATATCATTTGTATACCATTAGGTATTTTGGCAGTATTTATGACATTACGAGCTGACAGATTTGACAGCAAGGATAGAATAAAAATATAATCTAAACATCTAAAGGGGATAGTAATTTGTATAAAGAAGATGATACTGTAATTGTTGCTGCTACGAGAACGGCGATTGGAAGCTTTAATGGAGTTTTTATCAATACTCCAACATATAAACTTGGCTCTGCAGTCATAAAATCACTACTTGAAAAATCCAGTATCGATCCTTCAGATGTTGATGAAATTATTCTGGGACAAATATTAACTGCAGGGCAAGGTCAAAATCCAGCAAGGCAAGCTGCTGTTGATGCGGGTATTCCATATGAAAAACCATCATGGTTAATTAATCAGCTTTGTGCATCAGGATTGAGAGCTGTAATATTAGCTCACCAACAGATACATGAAAATAACGATAAGATTATGATTGCTGGTGGACAAGAAAACATGTCAATGGCACCTCATACTGCCACCATTAGAAATGGTCAAAAAATGGGAGATATAACTCTTGGTGACTCAATGATTAATGACGCACTCATTGATTTTTTTAATAACTATCAC
>DNNX01000010.1 GCA_003497445.1 Acholeplasmataceae bacterium
AGGTGGTTTAGGTGAAGTTGGGAAAAATATGTATGTTTATGAAATCGAGAAACAACTTTTCGTTGTCGATTCTGGCATATTATTTCCCGATGAACACTTATTAGGAATAGATTACGTCATTCCAGATTTTTCATATTTAGAACAAAACCAAGATCGTATTGTTGGTCTTTTTATCACGCACGGTCACGAAGATCACATTGGAAGTATCCCTTATTTATTAAAACAAGTAAAAATTCCAAAAATATATGCTGCTGGGATTGCAGTTGATTTCATTGAACATAAATTAAATGAACATAATTTGTCTTCAGTGCCACCGATTGAAGAATTTAAAAGCTATTATAAATATACGTTTAATAACACTGAAGTGTCATTTATTAGGTTAACACACTCTATTCCTGACATGTATGGAATTGTCTTTAGAACACCTCTTGGTATCTTATTTCATACGGGTGATTTTAAAATCGACTTCACGCCAGTTGGTCCCCCTGCAGAATATCATAAGCTCACGCAAATTGGACAAGAAGGGGTCCTACTTTTGTGTAGTGATTCTACCAATGCAGAACGTGAGGATGTGATTCAATCAGAAAGTGTGATTGGTGAATCGATTAATGAACTTTTTGCCAACATTCATGGACGTATCATCATTGCAACTTTTGCTTCGAATGTCTATAGAATTCAACAAATTATCGAATCTGCAATTAAAAATCATCGAAAAATTGCCGTATTCGGACGTTCTATGGAGCGAGCCATTGAAATAGGCATTCAAAGTGGGTATATTAAAGTTCCTAAAGATGCCATCATTAAACCAGAGCATGTATCTAAAATGAAACCTTCAGAAATCGTCATTTTAGTAACAGGTTCACAAGGTGAACCACTTGCAGCACTTACGAGAATCGCAACCAATAATCATCGTTTTATTCAAGCAATGGCAGGCGATACGGTTGTATTTTCTTCTTCTCCTATCCCTGGTAATTCAGAACCTATCAACAAAACAATTGATAAATTATACCGACTCAATGTCAATGTCATCACACACGGACCGATCGCAGATACACATACTTCCGGACATGGGAATCGCAGTGATTTAAAAATGATGTTATCACTCCTTAAACCCAAAATGTTTATTCCAGTCCATGGTGAACATCGTATGCAAAGACATCACCAAGACTTAGCATTACAATGTGGTGTTAATAAGAAACATATTCTTATTTTGGATAATGGAGACGTTGCTGCAATTTCAAAAAATCAAATACGTCTTGCTGGCTCAGTACCTTCCGGTGAAGTGTATATCGATGGCACTGGCATTGGCGATATTGGATCACAAGTGATTAAAGAAAGAAAAGTATTGTCTGAAGAAGGTTTATTTTCCATTATTATCACATATGATGGTAAAACGAGAAAACTTCTGAATCATCCAACCATCATCTCTAGAGGTTTCATTTATATGAAAGGTAATGAAGCCATCACCTCAAGCTTATCCAAGGAAGTTGAATCACTTATTCATCAAGAACTCAATAAAAAAATGATCAATCCACAAACAATGAGACAAGTTGTGATTGATCATTTATCTCAAATCATACATAAGCTTACGCTTCGAAAACCTTTAATTATTCCAATTCTTGTCGACTTATCCCAACAAAGTTAACACTTTGTTGGTTTTTTTTATGAACGCATCCTCTACTTGGAATACTTCTCCTAACATCCCACCAATGAGCATCCCTCTATCTGAGGACGCACCACCAATTTTAGTATTTAATTGTAAGCCCTCTTTAAAACTATTACTATGATAAACAACATGAAAGATCACCGGTACTGCATGATCGATATGACATGCAGTGCCAGCATATTTTGCAATATATTTTTTTGAATCTGTCATTTGTGTCGCTTTAACGAAAGTTTCTTTTTTATCTTCAGGAAGTCCATTGATAATATCTAATATAAGAGCCTTATATGGTTTGGTTTTGGCATGTTTAAAAAACGTATCAAGCATATTAAAATATAATAAATAATCTGGATGACTTGCGAATACGTGTGTAAATTTGAGTGCACGTGACGTTGTAAGTCCAACTTGATGACATACTAAATATGGAACAAATCCAACAAGTTGATCATCATCAAATGGTCTAGAGAAGAAATCAGGATTGTTTTCCATTTCTTTTCGATCTTCTCGTAATTTTCTACCATATGCTTCGATATATCCTTGATAATCACTACCTTCTTTGATATGCTCATAAATCAAATCATCATATTGATCAAATGGATATTGAGGATTTTGTTTAAGAGTTTGATATAACCATACCGCAATGTTTCCTTGAAAGGATACATCCCCAATAGTTGCATTTGGATATGCAAAATAACTCTTCTTTGATTGATCATATAATGTTTGATCAGGTTTTAAAAACAAGATGTCTTGTTTTTTAGATAATCTTTCTAAAAATGGCATATCATAAATCCAGTTAAGCCCTAGAGCTGCTGCATTACCAATGAGTGCGTTTCTTAATAAGTGTTCCATAAATACCTCCTATGTGCTTGCATGAGTTTCATGAATGCTTTTGTGATATGCATGGTCATTTTTGCATCATCAAGTGCATCATGTGATTGTGATACTGTATCTTTGTAATACATTTGATATGCTTTAAGTAATCCTAAATCATCTTTTAAATGATAATAATCTTTATGAAGTTTTAGCATATCAATAAAGTCTGTTGATTCTAATAATGGAGATTTTTGATGAATTTGAAAAGAGTCTTTTAATACTTGTATGTCGTTTTTTCCCCAGACCACCCATTTTGGTTGATAGGTTTTCTTGATATAATCCATCGTTTCATATAATAATGCATATGGCATTGCTTGTTGGTCATAGGTCTCTTGATCTAATTTCAAGAACTTTTTTGTTCTCTCTGTCAAAGGATGTTTGTGTTGATCATATAAATAATGACTCGATTCATACAATGGTGTAAACATGTGATCTGTAACCACTAATCCAAACTGAATAATTTCTGATTGGAAATAGCCTTTATGTTTATAACTCGGCATACTCATCTCAAAATCTAAAAAGACAAAGTGCTTAATGTCTTCCATGAATGCTTGCATATCAAGTCTTAATATGTCAATATCATAGAGCATTCGATAAGGTTTTAAAGAAATCACTTGTTTAAATGTTTTTACTTTATGTAAATATCGATGCACACATTTCGTATCCACATCAATTAACATACCTGAATTCAAAATTGGTAGAAAAATAGACGCAATTTTATGACTTAATAAAAGTCTTATGAGACGTCTATTTTCTCTAATGTATACGTATCGCTTTTCATAATCAATGCTGTAAATGATGGCTCTCATGAATGTTCCTTTATCTTTTTAATGATGGCATCCGGAATACCAGATTGTTTGAGGGCATCTTCAGATGCTCCTTGTATTCTTTCAAACGTGCCAAACTGTTGTATAAGTCTCTCTTTTCTTTTTGGTCCAATGCCTTCAATCTCATCCAATTTAGAAGCATAAGCAAGTTTATCTCTCGTTTTTCGATGAAATGTAATCGCAAATCTATGCACTTCTTCAGATAATTTGATTAAAAATTTAAACAACATATCATTGGGTTTTAGTTGTTTTGTATGTCCTTGATAAACAAGTCCTTCTAATTTATGGCGTTTATTTTTTTTTAGTCCACAAACCGGAATATCTAATGCTAATTCTTGTATCACTTCTTCTGCAGCGTGCACTTGTCCAATGCCACCATCGACTAAAATGACATCTGGAAATTGTCCAGATTCAACAAGAAGTTTCTGATAACGTCTATAAATCACTTCACGCATGGCTTGATAATCATCATTTTTTGTTGTTTTTAAATGATATTTTCGATAACTTTTCTTTTCAAATTGTTTGGTGTCATAAACAATGACTGCAGAAATGGGTGCTGCACCAAATAACTGTGCATTGTCAAAAACATCAATTCTGGTGACTTCTTTTAATAGTGCTTGAGATAACTTCTGTAATCCTAAATGTTTTTGATCATCTTGATGGCGATGTAACATAAAATGTTGTTCTAAACTTTGTGTTGCATTCTTATGTGCCAGTAAAGTGAGTTGATGTTTATTTCCTTTTTGTGGAAATAAAACTTTAGACCCATATGTTTCTTCAATGGCAGTAGAAGCCATTGAAACATGACAACATAGCTCATCAGGTATCTCAAATTCATATAATTGATTTAAGTAACTCATAATGGTCTCGCTGGAATCTAATGTATAGTTGAAAACTGTTTGGATATGATCAATGAGTTTGCCATCTCTTAATTTAAATATCTCGATGGCACAATCTGTTTCATTGGATGCAAACGCTAAAACATCTCGATTGAGTCCATCATTAAGATTAATGAGCTGTTTTTCAGTTGTATGCTCAATATGATGTATCATATCACGATACTCTGCTGCTTTTTCAAATAGCATGGCTTCAGATGCCTTAACCATATTGTCTTTTAATTTATTTAACACCTCTTTTGTATCACCTTTTAAAAAGTTCACAATTTGTGTGACGTAATGATCATAGTTCACTTCTTTAAATACACATGGTGCCAAACATTGACCAATATGATAGTATAAGCAAGTTTTATTTGGTAGTGTCTCACATTTTCTTAAAGGATAAAGTTGATTTAACAATCTTACTGTTTCTCTTGCAGCGTACACATTTGGATATGGTCCAAAGACACGACTATTGGATTGTTTTTGTCTAACGACTTGTAATTTGGGATACATTTCATCTGTCAGTTCGATATATGGATATGTCTTATCATCCATTAATCGAATGTTATATTTCGGACTATATTGCTTAATGAGATTAAGTTCTAAAATGAGGGATTCATGTTCAGTACGTGTTAAGATATAAGAAAAATCATGTATTTCAGATACAAGTTTGGTTGTTTTTTCGTTGTGCGCACCTACAAAATAGGAACGTACTCGATTTTTTAAATTTTTTGCTTTCCCAACATAGATGACCTGTTCAGATGCGTTTTTCATCAAATAGCATCCTGGTAAATCAGGTAATAATGTGAGCTGTTTTTTAATAGAATTCACATCGTTATTTTACCATATTAAGGTATAAACATTGATTCAAGAACAATATCGCATATAATTAAGGTATAAAATGAAAAGAGAACCCTATGAAAAAAACAATTACATTCATTTTAATCATACTATTTTCGAATATTTTAAATGCTTGTAGCACGCCTGAAGTGAATCCATTTGATTTAGAGATAGATTTTTACAATCAAATGAAAACTCAGCTTAATTTAACAGATAATGATAAACGCGCGCTTTATGAGACCATGGTCTTTTACAATGAAAAAATCGCGTTTGAAACCCAAAACATCATGATTATTTCAAATGAAACAACAGACAATCCGTTAGATTTAAAATTAAGAAGTTCTTTACTGACCAACAATTTAGATACCAATATTTTCAGAAGCTATGAAATATTAGATATCAATACTTTAGGTTATGAACAACTGATTGACACTGGTGGATTATCTGGAAGATTATCTTTATATATGGAACTTTTAGATGATTATAATGATACGTATTTCACTTCAATCATCGAATTATCAAATCCTCCTTTTAAAATTACTGCTGAAGAAAATCAAGTGATGACATCAGCTGAGGCAACATTTGAACTTCCCGTCTTGTTGGATGTTTCTATTGATTTAACACCTGAGACATTTATTGGTTTCATTGATCCACAAATAAATTTACTTGAAGTATATGAGATGCCATATGGCTATTTCTTATCATCGCCGATTATGATTGATAATCTTATCAGTGGACTTTCGATTGAAGCAACTATTGAAATGATCCTCATTGAAAATTTTGTGATTTATGCTACGATTACTTCCTTAATTGATTCGATTACCATTCCAATAGATGGACTCATAGAAAATACTGAGTCTTTAGATGTCTCTTTAGCAATAGATTTCAAATTAGACTTTTTATATAATATGGCAATGACAAAATTACCGAGTTCTAGTGATTTACAAAACTTTGAAAGAGTGGATACATTTACATTACCAGATGTAACGTCCATCTTCGGGACATAATAAAAAAGCGCATCAAGCGCTTTTTTATTCGAATTCAATATCAACTCTACCCGCAATAATTTCTTCTAATGCGACACCTATACTTTTTTCTGAGGATGCATCTTCTACTTCTAAGTTTGCCTCTTCTAACACTCTAGCAACTTTTGAAGCTGCATATACTAATTTATATTTAGATGGAATCTTTTCTAGTAGTGCATCAATAGATGGGTATCTTAAACCGTCTTTATTACTCATATTTCTCCCTCAATTAAAGATTTGTATTTATAAATTGAACGTTCTGTCCTGGCATGTTCTGCACGTATGATTGCAAGAATTCTATCTGCAGCATTGTATACATCATCATTGACAACGATGTAATCATATTTATGTGCAAGTTTAAATTCTTTTTCCGCTTTCGCTAAACGAATCGATACGGTATCATCATTTTCAGTACCACGAGAAATTAATCGATCTGTTAATGCTTTTTTAGATGGTGGCACAAGAAATATAAAAACTGCATCTTTGACTTGACTACGTACTTTTAAAGCACCTTGAACCTCAATTTCTAAGACAACTTCATGGCCTTTATCAAGTTGTTGTTCTACTTTATCTTTAGGTGTGCCATAATAATTCCCAAAGAATTCTTCGTATTCTAAGAAACCATTGTCTTCTATACGTTTTTTGAATTCTTCTTTTGAGACAAAGTAATAATCAACACCGTCTTTTTCTCCTGGACGCATAGGACGTGTTGTCATTGAGACAGAATATGTCAAGTCATGATCATCCATGTCAAAAAGTGCTTTTCTAACTGTGCCTTTTCCGACACCTGAAGGACCTGACAATACAATGAGTAAGCCGCGTTCATTTAATTTCATGCCTTGCTCCCTTACTTATCTAAATGCTATTATATATGATAATATAGAATGTGTAAAGTATTTTCATGAAAGGTTTTCAAAATGTCATTTGATGGTTTAATGATGCATCATCTCATAAATGAATATCAAGATTATCTTATCCATCATCGTATTGATAATATCCTATATGTTCAAACGGATGTTTTTGCATTGGAATTATATCATCAAAAACAAAAAAAACTGTTTTATATTGACTTACATGCCAATGATAATCGATTATATTTAACAGAATATAAAAAAATTACTTCTGATCATCATCCATCATTAGCCTTATTTAAAAAATACCTATCTAGATCACACATATCTACGATCAAGCAATATCAAACAGACCGTGTATGTATCATCACATGTGAAACATTTGATGCGTTTGATGGCAACATTCAATATCATTTGATTATCGAATTGATGGGAAAACATGCCAATTTAATTCTCATAAAAGATGGGATTATTCTTGAAGCGTTCAAAAAAATTGTACATGAGACATCTAGGAGTATTGCATATCACCTTCCGTTTACTTTTTTTCCTTCTAATAAGAAACCACTCAACGAATTCGCTTTTAATCAACTCGATGTTAATGGTTATGTATCCGCTTATGAAGGCATGTCAAAAGATTTAGCATTTGAAGTTCTCAAAACAGAAACAAAACCATATGACTTAACTGTAGTTCCATCCATGAAAGGTT
>DNNX01000020.1:0-3920 GCA_003497445.1 Acholeplasmataceae bacterium
TCCACCCATTCCACCCATTCCTGGCATTCCACCCATTCCTGGCATTCCGCCCATTCCCGGCATTCCGCCGTTCGACATTTGTTTCATAAAGCCTCTCATTCTTTGAAAATCAGCTAATACTTTATCTACATCTTTTGCTTCATAACCGCTACCCTGTGCAATCCTTTGTCTTCTTGAGGGGTGAGCGGCAAGAACTTCAGGCTTTTGTTTCTCCTCAAGAGTCATTGACGAGATCATAGATTCTATTTTCTTAAGTTGATCTTCTCCATCTTTTATCATCCCATCATCTATCTTATTCATTCCGGGAATCAATTTAATCAATCCACCAAGTGAACCCATTCTTTTAATTAATCTCATTTGCTTTACAAAATCATTAAAATCAAAAGTCGCTTCTTGAAGTTTCTTTTGCATCGCTTCTGCATCAGCAAGTTCAACTTCTTTTTGCGCTTTTTCAACAAGTGTCAATACATCACCCATTCCCAAAATTCTGCTTGCCATTCTCTCTGGATGAAATGGTTGCAATGCCTCTATTTTTTCACCTACTCCTATAAATTTGATTGGTTTACCACTTATTTTTCTTATTGATAAAGCAGCTCCTCCTCTGGAATCTCCATCCAATTTAGTTAGTATTGCCCCTGAAATTCCTACTTTTTCATGAAATGACTTTGTCAAGTCAGCAGCTTCTTGCCCAATCATAGAATCAACGACAAGCAAAACTTCATCAGGATTAGAAACTTCTTTTATCCGAACCATTTCACTCATCATGGAATCATCAATTTGCAATCTTCCTGCGGTGTCAATAATTATCGAATTAAAATCATTTTCACTAGCAAAATTCAATGCGTCCTTTGCTATCTCTTCTGGTTTGCTATTGGTTTCTTTAGCTGAAAAAACTTCCAAGTCATATTGACTTCCCAATGTTTTAAGCTGCTCAACAGCTGCTGGTCGATAAATATCTGCAGCAACTAATAACACTTTTTTGTTTTCAGATACTTTTATTGTTTTTGCAAGTTTTGCAATCGATGTTGTTTTACCAGAACCCTGTAATCCAATAAGCATCATGACAGTGAGTCCAGATGGTTGATAGGATACATATGAAGTCTTTTCACCGAGGATACTTACTAATGTATCATTGACAACTTTTGCAACTTGTTGACCAGGATTTAATCCTTTGATGATTTTTTCACCAAGTGCATTGTCTTTAACTTGCTCGGTAAAAGATTTAATGACGCTTAAATGCACATCTGCTTCTAGCAATGCGCGTCTAATTTCTTTTAGTGTATTTGTAATATCGTCTTCGTTTAAATAGCCTTTACCTGATAACCTTCTTAAGGCCATTTGTAAACGAGAACTCAATGTTGTTTCAAACATTATTCATCCATCTCTTTGAGTGTTTTTATGAGGTTGAGATCTTGTGTTTGTTCAAATGTATCTAATAATGAAAGACGTTTTTGAGCTTTTTCATGTAATTTTAATTTGCTTTCGTATGTAATTAAATGATCTTCAATTTTATGGATGGCATCATGAATGGCACTACGAGATACATGATACGCCTCAGCTATCTCTTTTAAACTAAAATCATCTAAAAAATACGCCTTAAAATACTGTTGTTGCGTCTCAGTCAATAGAGATTCATATTGTAAAAATAAAGAAATGATAAGATGTTTCTTTTCTAAATCCATGTTAACCCCCATGATCTATAAGTTGTTGCATAAATGCTTCTTTATCAAATACCGCAAGATCGTCGATACCTTCACCAATGCCAATATATGCGATGGGTACTTTAAGCATTGAGACAATCGGTAAGACGATGCCACCTTTTGACGTGCCATCTAATTTTGTTATGACAAGATCGGTGATATCTGTTGCTTCATGAAAAAGTTTCGCTTGAGAAACGCCATTTTGACCGGTGGTGGCATCTAAAACTAAATACGTACGTATATCAATGGTGCCATATGCTTTAGGAATCATGTGTCTCATTTTCGTTAATTCAGCCATTAAATGTTGTTTGTTTTGAAGTCTACCAGCAGTATCAATCAAGATGACATCGATATCTTTTTCTTTGGCAAGTTTTAATCCATCATAAATAACAGAGCTAGGATCTTTTGATGGATTTGTATAAAATAGGACATCACTTTTTTCTGCCCAGATTCTTAATTGGTCGATCGCAGCAGCACGAAATGTATCTGCTGCAATGATCATTACGTTTTGATTGTGACTCATTTGATGTGCAAGTTTCCCGATTGTAGTTGTTTTGCCTACACCATTCACACCAACCACAAATATCACATGTTTATGTTGAAGATTTGAGGCATCCAAAAATAGCTTATCGACATATTGATAAAGCCAATCTAATAACGATTCATAATCACGTATCGGCGTCTTTTTATGGGTTTCTATTAAATATTCAATAATATTTGTCGTTGTATCTAATCCAACATCAGATAGTAGCAATGCATCTTCTAATGCTTCTAAAACATCTGGATGTAACATTTGATGTTTTTCCATTGCTTCTTTGACAGAAAACAAGGATACATGTGACCTATTGAGTGCTTTTTCATATGAAATTTTAGGTTTTTTAGAAAATAAGTTTTTAAAAAATCCCATGATTTCTCCTGCGATTTATTATACCATAAAGAAAAAGACTTCTTCACCTTATAAAAGGTGTCGTCGTCTTTTGTCTTTTAGGGAAAAAGGGTCTAAAATTACTTTTAGAAACTTTATGATATCAAAATTCAATACATTTGTAAAGAGGATCACTTAAGAATCTGTAGGTGCTTCCTCTTTTTTAATATAACGACATTTGGGGAATCCACTGCATGCAATGAATTCACCATATTTTGATTTTCTAATGACGAGTTGACTGCCACATCGTGGACATGTTTCATCAAGCATCACAGGTTGTATTTTTTTCATATTGACTTTGGCATTTTCTATCATTGGTATGAACATCTCATAAAATGTTTTCAAAATACTCAATTTATCGTAATTACCTTCAGAAACTTTATCCAAGTTTGATTCCATTTCAGCTGTATAATCAATATTAATAATATCTTTAAAAAATTTATCTAATTCATCTGATGTTAAGATACCTTGATCTGTTGGTTGAAGATTTTTCTCTTTCGTGACGTATCCTCTTTCAATAAGTGTTTTAATAATAGATGCATATGTCGAGGGTCTACCAATACCGAGTTCATCAAGCTTTTTGATCATGCTTGCTTCATTATATCTTGGTTTAGGTTGCGTTTGTTTTTCAATTGAAACAATCGCATCCATTGTTATTGTATCGCCTTGATGAAATTTTGGTAAAAGAACATCTTTATTTTTAGATTCTTCATACACTTTTAAGAACCCATCAAATAGTAATCGCACACCTTTCATGTTGAAGTCATGATGATTGGATGTAAATGTTACTTTTGTATGTTCTAAAATTGCGGGTGCCATGAGTGATGCAAGTGTTCTTCCATATATTCTTGCATAAAGTTTCATGGCATCCTCAAATAATTTTTCGTCTTTAATCGATGATACATCGACATTTGCCTTCACGTATTCAGGTGTATGTAACACATTTGTTGGACGAATACCTTCATGTGCGTCTTGAGCATTTTGATCTTTTGTTGTTTGATATTTTCCTAAATATTGTGCACCATAATTTTTTTGAATATGCATCATTGCCGCATCAACAAATTCATTTGAAAGTCTTGTGACATCCGTTCTCATATACGTAATGATCCCTGTTGTTTCACCTTTGATATCAATGCCTTCATATAAGTATTGGGCAAGCATCATGGTACGTGTCGATGAGTATCCTAAATAATTATAGGCATCTCTTTGTAATGTCGATGTTTTAAATGCTTCTTTTGAGTATCTTGGTTTTTCGTTGACATCTAATTTAGTTATCGTAAAAGGATTGGTTGCTT
>DNNX01000020.1:4301-5384 GCA_003497445.1 Acholeplasmataceae bacterium
ACAATGAGCTTTAATGCAACACTTTGAACTCGACCTGCAGATTTCGATTTGATTTTACTTTGAAGTAATGTTGAAAGTTTAAATCCAATAATGCGATCTAACATACGTCTTGTTTCTTGAGACGATACGAGACCTGTGTCTATTTTTCTAGGTTTTTTAACAGCTTCTAATATTTTCTGTTTTGTAATTTCTGAAAACACAACACGATTTTCTTCTTGAATATCTAAATTTAAAACTTGTGCGATATGCCACGCAATGGCTTCTCCTTCTCTATCTTGGTCGGTTGCAATAAGTACATCTCTTGATTTTGCTTGTTTTTTTAAATCATTAATGAGTGTTTGTTTGCCTCTTATCACTTGATAGGATGGTTCAAAATTCGCTTCAACATCAATTCCTAAACCACCTTTACCTGAGGTGGCCAAATCACGAATATGACCTTTGGATGAGACAACTGTATGTCCCTCACCTAAATAGGATTGAATCGCTTTTGCTTTTGATGGAGATTCTACAATAATCAATTTTTCTTTCATATGTCCTCCGCCTTTTCATCATATAAATAAAAAAGTTTGATGTCAAGTAAAAATGACAAGAAACTTTTTATATATTATAAATATATATTTTTATGTGTTTTACTTCTTAAATTTTAAAATCGCATCTTTCACTGGTTGAAAACTTTTTCTATGAATGGGTGTAGGACCCAATGTCATCAGCGCTTCAATATGTTTTTTTGTAGGATACCCCTTATGTTGATCAAACCCATAAAGAGGAAATAATGTGTGCATGTTTTTCATGTAAGCATCTCGTGTTGTTTTTGCAATAATGGATGCCGCTGCAATAGAAATGGATTTCTGATCGCCTTTGATAATGGATTCCAAATTTTTATATTCTGGTATCGGCATCGCATCCGTAAGTATAAAATCCGGTTGAATATCTAATCCTTTGATTGCCGCAACCATCGCTTCTTTTGTCGCTCTATATATATTGATACGATCGATATCTTCAACTGATCCAAAGACAACTCTAATCGCAAGTGCATGTTGTTTCACTTCTTCAAGTGCCATCATAAGTTGTTTTTCAGATAGT
>DNNX01000052.1:0-4087 GCA_003497445.1 Acholeplasmataceae bacterium
GAATAAAAGGCTTGAAAAGGAATCGGAAATACACCAGCAAGCGATGTAATGTTGATGATTTTTGAATGTTGTTCTTTCCTTAGATAGGGTAGTGCAACTTGAATGACTTCAAAAGCGCCAAAAAAATTTACATCAAACATGGATTTGGCATCCATCAGTTCTGTATCTTCGATACTACCTGAAATACCCATACCAGCGTTATTAATGATTACTTGAATCGATTGTTCTTTTTCATATATCGTTTCAAATGCTTTTTCAATTTGTTCTTTGTTTGTAACATCTACTTGCATTGAAATAAACGATTCTTCATGAACTTTTCTTCTAGAAAATCCATAGACTTGATGGCCTTTATTGCCTAATAGTTCACAAATTGCTTTTCCTATACCTGAAGATGCCCCCGTTACAACAACAACCATTATTCTTGAAGATCCTTGAGTTCGTTAAGGACCTCTGCAATAATACCCACAACTTTATCCATTTGTTTTTTTGTATGTGTAGATGTATAACTTGTGCGGATTAAACACTCTCCTACGGGTGTTGCTGGTGGTAATACTGGATTTACATACACACCACGTTCAAATAACATGTTACATGCAACCATCGTACGTTTTGGAAGATATGTATAAATCGGGATAATAGGTGTTTGATCATTTGTTTCTCTAAAATCAACGCCATGTGCTTTTAATTGTTGACGCATATAGTTTGTAATATCTCTTAAATTTTTTACACGTTCAGGTTCTTTTTTTAATATCTTTAGTGCCGCTAGTGCTGCTGCAGTATTGGCAGGTGGAATTGCTGCTGAAAAGATATAAGGTCTTGAATTATGTCGAATGTAATTAATCACACGATTTGAAGATGCAACATATCCACCTAAACTTGCAAGTGATTTTGAAAATGTTCCCATCACAATGTCGACTTCTTTCATTAAATCAAAGTGTTCATGTGTCCCTTTACCTTTAGCACCCATGACACCGAACCCATGTGCATCATCGACCATTACACGTACATTATATTTTTTCTTTAATTCGATGATTTTAGGTAAGTCACAAAGATCACCTGTCATAGAGAAAACACCATCTGTGATGATAATCATGCCTTTTTCAATGTTTTTTTCTTCAAGTTGTTTTTTTGTTTTAATAATTTTAGCTTCTAGATCATCCATATCATTATGGTTATATCTTACGACTTCAGCGTAGGATAACTTCATACCATCATAAATAGACGCATGATTTTCTTTATCTGAAAAAATAATGTCGTTTCTTCCAGCAATTGCAGAAATAATCCCGAGATTACTTTGAAAACCAGAAGCAAAAATCGTGGCATCTTCCATACCAACAAATGCTGCAAGTTGTTTTTCTAGTTCAACGTGTAAATTAAGTGTTCCATTCAAAAATCTAGATCCAGATACACCTGATCCATATTTTTTGGTTGCTTTTAATGATGCTTTTACAACATCTTTATGTGAAGTAAGCCCTAAATAGTTATTAGAACCAATCATCACCACATGTTTCCCTTCCATGACAACTTCTGTATCTTGCTTTGATGTGAGTTCATGGAAATATGGATAATAACCTTGTTCTTTTGCAATATCTGCAGTTATATAATCATCACATTTTTTAAAGATATCCATTAAAAATCTCCTTTGATTCTTTTTTTAAGAATCACTAAATCTATTATACTAAATTTTTTAAAAAAGTCTTAAAAAGCGACCCTATTAATTATTCAATCATACCACATAAAGCATAAGAAAAAAGTAGCTTTCGCTACTTTTATTCTAAATCTTCTTCTTCTTTTTCACTTGTGAATGCAGAATCATAAGAAAATCTTGATTCTTTTAAAATACCAGTACCAGCTGGAATCAATCCACCGATGATCACATTTTCTTTAAGACCATGTAATCGATCGACTTTTCCTTTAATGGCTGCATCTGTAAGAATACGTGTTGTTTCTTGGAATGATGCTGCAGATAAGAAAGAATCACTTCTTAATGACGCACGTGTAATACCTAATAATAATGGACGTCCAACAGCAAGTTGTTTGCCTTCTTTAAATGCTTGCATATTCGCACGACTAAATTCAGATACGGAAACTTCTACACCAGGAAGTAATGTCGTTTCTCCCTCAGTTACGACATAAATACGACGTAACATTTGTCGAATAATAAGTTCTACGTGTTTATCAGAGATTTCAACGTTTTGTGCACGATACACTTTTTGAACTTCTTCAAGAATGTATTTCGCAGATGCTTCGGTAGAAACAATACGTAATAATTCTTTTGGATGAATCGAACCTAATGTTAAGCGTTGACCAGGTTTTACGACGTGATTTTTGCGCACAAGTACGTCCACACTTGGATCGATTGTATATTTATATTCTTTTTCATTTTTATCTAAAATTGTGACTGTAGAAAATCCACTTCTTAATCGTTCAATCGATTGAACTTTTCCTTCAACTTCACTGATCACGGCCTTACCTTTTGGATTACGTGCTTCAAATAATTCTTGAATACGTGGTAACCCTTGTGTAATATCCGATGCAGATGCAACCCCACCAGTATGGAAAGTTCTCATCGTTAACTGTGTTCCGGGTTCACCAATCGATTGGGCCGCAATAACACCCACAGCTTCACCAACTTCAACTGGCATATTAGATGCTAAGTTTCTTCCGTAACATTTCGCACATACACCATTTTCTGAGTGACATGTTAAGTTCGAACGAATCTCAACTTCATCAATACCAGCAGCAATGATGTCTGCAGCAACTTCATCTGTAATGAGTTGATTTTTCTCTAATAAGAACCCCTTGCCTTTAGGTTTTTCAATGTCTTTACTTGCGTAACGTCCAACGATACGATCATAAAGAGGCACAATGATTTTGGTTTCATCTTTTTCAGATGTAATTGGACGCATCACAATACCACGTTCCGTGCCACAATCATCATCGACGACTATCACATCTTGAGACACGTCTACAAGACGTCTTGTTAAGTACCCTGACTCTGCTGTTTTTAACGCAGTATCGGTAGACCCCTTACGCGCACCGTGTGTAGAGATAAAGAACTCAGATACAGTAAGACCTTCTCTAAAGGATGCTTGTACAGGTACTTCGATGGTTTCACCTTTTGGGTTATTCATCAGTCCACGCATACCGACAAGCTGAACGAAGTTGTTCAAACTACCACGTGCACCAGAATCACTCATCATAAATAAGTTATTGTCTGTATCAAACTCATCCATGACATTGTCTTGAATGGTTTTGAGTGCTTTTTCCCATGTTTGAATGATCAGTTTACGACGTTCTTCGCCTGTGAGTAATCCGTCATCATGCCATTCTAGTACTTGGTCAATGGTTTCTCTTGTTTCCGATAACATGTCTTCTTTTTTAGAAAATACATTAATATCTGCAAACGATACTGTAATACCAGAAACAGTTGAATATTTAAATCCTAAATCTTTTAAACGGTCCAGCATTTTTGATGTTTCACTAATATGAAGTTTTTTAAATACTTGAGCAATAATTTTAGATAAGAATTTTTTTGTAAATGGACCTGGTACAGGAATGTCTTTTAAAACATCTTTTGGATTGACACCTTTCTTAATAAAATAAATATCTGGTGTTCCCTGTTCTAAGTTATTATCTGTCGGTTCATTTAAGTATGGGAAATTCGGTGGTAAGATTTGGTTGAAGATAAGTTTCCCGAATGTTGTAACTAAATATTGTTGCTTTTGTTCAGATTTAAACATTTGATCCATTGATTTTGGATCAATAATAATTCTTGTATGAAGTTGGATGAATCCATCTTCATAGGCAAGTTGAGCTTCTTCAAAATTAGAGAAGAAATGTCCTTCATATTTGTGTTTTTCTTGATGAGACACTTTTCTTTCTTCAGCTTTGAATCCACTAAATGGTTTGTCTTTTGTTTCTTCAATTGTTAAGTAATAGTTTCCTAAGACCATGTCTTGTGAAGGCGTCACAACAGGTTTACCATCTTTAGGGTTAAGAATGTTATTGGATGCAAGCATGAGAAGGCGTGCTTCTGCTTGTGCTTCGTTAGAAAGTGGGACGTGAACAGCCATTTGGTCACCAT
>DNNX01000052.1:4301-6913 GCA_003497445.1 Acholeplasmataceae bacterium
CCATTTGGTCACCATCAAAATCGGCATTAAATGCAGGTGTAACAAGTGGGTGCAAACGAATCGCTTTTCCATCAATTAACTTAGGTTCAAATGCTTGAATCCCAAGTCTATGAAGTGTAGGTGCTCGGTTGAGTAGTACAGGATGTTCTTTGACAACTTTTTCTAAAGCTGTCCAAACATCATCATCCATACGTTCATATTTTGAATTCGCATTTTTCTTTGCATTGGCATCATCTCCAGATAACTTCTGAAGTTCTCTTAAAACGAATGGTTTAAATAATGTAATGGCCATTTCACGTGGAATCCCACATTGATACATTTCTAAGTCCGGACCAACGATAATAACAGAACGTCCTGAATAGTCTACACGTTTACCAAGCAAGTTTTGACGGAAACGACCTTGTTTACCGCGAAGTAAATCTGAAAGTGATTTTAAGTGACGATTACGTTCAACCGCTGCTTTTTTACCACGTTTTGCATTATCAAATAATGCATCAGCTGCTTCTTGAAGCATACGTTTTTCGTTTTTAGTAATTAATCGCGGTGCCATTTGTTCTTTTTGTTTTTTCAAACGATTATTTCTATTTAAGATTCTGCGATATAAGTCGTTTAAGTCCGTTGTTGCAAAGCGACCACCATCAAGTGGAACCATTGGTCTTAAGTCTGGTGGAATGACTGGAATCACATCCATAACCATCCATTCAGGTTTATTATCAGAGTTGTTGAATGCTTCTACAACTTCTAAACGTTTAATTATTTTATCGCGTTTTTGTTTTGAAGCCGTTTTTAATTTGCGTCTTAAAATTCTTACTTCTTTGTCTAAGTCTAACTCTTGTAGTAAAATTTTTACAGCTTCAGCACCAGTAAGTGCTGTAAACTTATTGTAGTATTCTTCACTTAAACGTGAGAAGTCTTGTTCAGATAAAATTTGTTTTTTAGAAAGTGGTGCTGTTCCAGGATCTGTTACGATATAGGATGCATGATATACCACCTCTTCAAGTTGTTTTGCTTTGATGCCTAACAATATGGCAAGTCTTGAAGGCGAGTTCTTTAAGTACCATGTATGTACGATTGGTGCTTCAAGTTCAATATGTCCCATACGTTCACGACGTACTTTAGATTCCGTAATTTCGATTCCACATTTTGAACAAACTTGACCTTTATTTCCACTTTGTTTTTTACCACATGCACATTGATAGTCTCTTGTAGGTCCAAAAATGCGCTCGCAAAACAATCCACCCTCTTCAGGTTTAGACGTTCGATAGTTAATGGTTTCATGTGTTTTGACTTCCCCATAAGACCATTGTCTAATTTCATCAGGAGATGCGATACGTATTTTTAAATGTGAGTATGTTTTGGCAACACCTTCTTTAACAACCTTGTTACCTTGATTGATACGTGCTTGAACATCAATCATTTTTACAGGGTCTGATGGTATCGTCACTAAATCTTTAAGTGAATCAATGTCAACTTCATTTTCTTCGCCATCCGCATGATGATGCTCATGAAGAGGGTCAAAACCATAAAACTTTAAGACACCATTCATTTCCTCTCTTAATATCGAATCATCTTCAAAGATGTGATATAAAAGATGACGATCAAATTCTAGAACATCTACAAGATCTTCCATGTTGTTCGCACGAAGGCGATCCACGGTTTCACCCGAAACGCCCATATTGTCTAGTGGTCGTGGTAAAGAATATCGTCTTAAAACTGACGTAATTTCTTCGAATGCTTCTGCGAGTAATAATTTAAGTTCTTTAATTGAAAACGTATTAAAATCTTCAAGCTGATCAATCCCTGAAAGTTTTAGCTGCGTTAATGCTTCTTCTGACAGTTTAAGTGATTCAACTTTTAATGTTAATTTTTCTTTTGCCATTAACGGAAGCCTCCTTTAGGTCTTGATCCACTTCCAAGATCAACAAGTGATTTGACAGCTTCATTTTCTCCAGAATGTTCATCAATAAGTTCTACGTATAAACCGAGCGCTTGAAGTTCTCTAGTGAGGACTCTAAACGACTCTGGTATCGATGCTTCTGGAATGGGTTTGTCATGGGTAATTGCAGAGTATACTCTGTTTCGTCCAATCATGTCATCTGATTTAACAGTCAACATTTCTTGTAATGTATGTGCCGCACCATATGCATAAAGTGCCCACACTTCCATCTCACCAAAACGTTGTCCACCATTTTGTGCTTTACCACCCATTGGTTGCTGAGTCACAAGTGTATATGGTCCAACACTTCTTGCATGAAGTTTATCTTCAACCATGTGAGAAAGTTTAATCATATACATAACACCCACTGAAATTCTATTTTCAAATGGTTGTCCAGTACGTCCATCATAAAGTTGTGTTTTACCATCAGCATCAAGTCCTGCTTCTGTAATAATGGCATTTAAATCATCATCATCCACACCATCAAAAACTGGTGTCGCAATATTCACACCTAATTTTTTCGCGGCTAACCCTAAATGTATTTCAAGGACTTGTCCAATATTCATACGGGAAGGAACCCCTAATGGGTTAAGCATGATATCGACAGGTGTTCCATCTGCCATGTAAGGCATATCTTCTCTTGGTAAAAT
This sequence comes from Acholeplasmataceae bacterium, assembly GCA_003497445.1. Classification (GTDB taxonomy): domain Bacteria; phylum Bacillota_I; class Bacilli_A; order Acholeplasmatales; family Acholeplasmataceae; genus UBA8290. The sequence goes on from DNNX01000052.1 coordinate 6,888, forward strand.
TCTAGAGATAACACCTTTATTACCAT
>DNNX01000049.1:0-10874 GCA_003497445.1 Acholeplasmataceae bacterium
TTTCGATATCAAATACAACATATGTATGTGATTTCATATCAGAATCATTGATGTCACCATCAATAATTCTTAATTGATTTTGATCAACACAAGAGAGTTCTGTACCAAAAATGGGCTTGATTCCAGCCTTTTTTGCAGCTTTATCTAATTCAGGAAATCCATATACACCATCATGATCGGTAATCGCAATTGCTTCATGACCCCATAATTTTGCTTGGTTTACATAGTCAGAAACACTTGTGATTCCGTCTAAATTACTCATTGTTGAATGCGTATGGAATTCGATACGTTTGCGTTTTGCATCATCTTCTCTAGTGCGCTGTTTTCTATTTAAAAACAACATTTTTTTCGCCATGACATTGATGTCTCGATCAAAGCTATCATATTGAAAATACCCTGTAACTTGTAAATAATGTCCTTCTTGAATTGATTTAGCAAATGCTTCATCTTTTGGATTCGATACAAAACTCTTCACTTTAATTGCATCATCTTCATCTGCAAGAATCATTGTAAGTAATTTTGTTTTCGTTAATGTCTTCAACTCAATTTTTCTCACTTGACCTTCGATGATACAGTCAGACTGTCCATGTTCATTACGATATTGATCAAAACGATATTGATCCATAGGGATGTTAGAGATTTTCATCGCTTCTGGAGAATGTCGTGTAGTAAATTTAATACTATCGATTACAGGAACATCTTTTTTAAATTTTAATTTTTTATCATGTATTACATCAAGTTGTTTTTTCTCATTTTCGATGACTGCAGTAGCTTTAGGTATTTTTTTATTAATGGATAAATCTATTGTGAAAATCAGACCATATGTACGTAACATCTTTTCAATATGTTTGAAATGCTGTTTGATATAGGCCGAATCTTCATCAACATGAAACATAATGACATCATGATTAATATCGAAATTAAAATGTTTTAATGCTCCTGCACTGGGCTTTAATTTTTGATACTCATGTACAATTGTTTGAATATATTTTTCTAACATCGGAGTATCAAAATCCACTTTTTGATGAAAACTTACAGTGACTTTTGAGATTACACTTGCTTTAAAATATATTTTTAAATACGATTCAAAAGTCATCAAATGATGAACATCTACAAGAGATGTAACATCAATATGGAAATGCCATACTTTGGATTTTGAATCCACCTGTACTTCGTTTAATTCAAAATACTGAAGAACATTTGGTGGCATATCTATTTGAGTCTTAAATACTTTAAACTTGTCCACGCTTTGTCCCTCTTTTTAAAGCTTTATAAAACGAAACATAATAAAAATATGTAATCAATAGACTAAAAAATTGTAAAAACTGAATATTAAATAAAATTGTGATCATATTAAATATGAGATAAATACTTGACAAGTACAAACCAATCTTAAATTTTTGTTTGAATGGCATTTGTGATTTGTACAATGAAAATGACATTAATAATGTTAAAAATAATGTAACAAGTAAATAATCAAAAATGTTTGATAAAAATATAGAAAAAATATAAATAAATGAAATCATTGGTGATGTTTCAATGAAATTTTCTAAATATCTTGTGAAAAGAGAGACATTCTGAATCGAAGAATCATTAAAATCAACTGTAATTGCATCATCATAACTTAAAAATGCAATTTCTTGATTTGAAAAATGCATTGACATACCATTTTCAAGCAAAGTAATTTGTATATGATAACTTAAAATCGTTTGATTTGAAACACGAAAGACTTCATGAGTAAAATCAACGGGGTCATTCAAAATAAATATACCATTCTCTAATACATTGTCTTTTAAAAACATCTCGTTTTCAACATCTTCATATAAAACTGAATATTGATTATTTGTAATCACACCTTGTAATTGATAGATAAGTAATGATGGTAAAAAGACAATCAAAGATAGTACCATCATATATAAAAAAACGACACCCCTTGAGTCATTTAAATACTGAACTAATTGTTTTGGTTGGCGTAAACTCGTGATAAATCGTTTGAGCACAAAATTCTCCAATACGTCATTATTATAGCACATAAATCCATCAAAAATGAGACCAATTATGCTATAATTTTTAAGAAAAATATAGATACTTTTATAAAGCGATTTAAGAAAGAGGACGTATGAAAAAAGCATTATTACATTTAAATCATGCACTGATCAAGTCACTCATTCAAAAGGATGATGTTGTTGTTGATATGACATGTGGCAATGGTTATGATACAGAATTTCTAGCCTCTTTAACAACCAAAGTATATACTTTTGATATACAATTAAGTGCCCTAAAAAAGACAAAAGAAAAACTCACAAAGTATACAAACATCGATTATATTCATGATTCATTTGAACAAGTATCTAAGTATGTTGACTTTGCCAATATGTACGTGTTTAACCTTGGATACTTGCCTGGTGGGGATAAAACTATTACAACAAAAAAAGAAATTACTTTAAAAACGATCAAATCATTACATCAAAATATACAATTAGGTTCGCACATCATCATCATGGCATATATTGGACATGATGAAGGTCATAACGAATATCTTATGTTACATGATTACCTAAAAGCTCAAAAAGACTATCAAATATATGAAACAAAAGCTCTACATCATGACCTCGCACCGGTTCTTATGTGGATTCAAAAAAAAGATTCGTAATCATCGAATCTTTTTTTTACAATGTCTATTATTTATTAAAGTAATGTTTAATACGATCATATAATCTAGGATTTCTTTTTTCTAGCATATCTAGTCTTGCTTTAAATCGATCTTGTGTCCTATTGATGAATAGACCATATAATCCCTCTACAGCAATATTTTCTTCCTCTAAATCTAATAGAAACGCATCTTGAATTACTTTCATTTCATCTTGAATCTCTAATTTTAGAGCTTTTAATTGATCAATATATTGTTGTTTTGTATCTTCATCTGCTTCTTTGATGTTTTTTATAAGTGCTTTGATATCATCTTTATATGTTTCTCTAATCTCTTGCACCATTGGCATATAGATGTCTTTTAACGCATCCAAAGTTGCTTTAATAGCTTCACTTGAATCTACAAGCACTTGATTCCAAGTATCTACGTATGCTTGGACTTCTTCATCATTAGCAGCACTTGTGATTGCTGAAATCATCTCATCAAAATCATAGGTAGCATCATAAGTCGACACTGTTTTGATCAAAACATAGTGTTTTACCGTTACATTATAGAGCGCAGCTTGTTCTAAAATGTCTTCTTTTAACGTCTCACCCAAACCAATGAATAGTAGAGGACCTTGATGACCTTTAAAACGTCTCATGCGATAGGTTGTATCATCATACTCTTGTTCATCGATATCCATCGCAAGATCTAAAAATAATTCCGTCTCTCTAGCCGAGGTATCTAACGAAAATAACCCTATTGCAAAGAGTGTAATTCCCACAACAGCGATTGCTAAAAATATCTTTTTTCTCATATGAAAGCCTCCTTTGCTTTACACTTATATTACGTATATCTGAATCATTTTATTGGTAAACCATTTCATTTCTTTGAAATCTACTAAATTCATAATTAAATATTTGATGATCTTCTGTCTTTCCAGTAATCACAAGAACCATTTTATTCAACATTTGATATCCCATTTGAAACGTACCAAGATATGCATTTGATGCTTCAATGATTTCATAAGATACATGTATTTTACGCCTCATAGGTAAATAATTTAATGTTAGATTCACGGTTCTTAATTGATTCGTATAAGCGATTTTTAATGTTGGAATATCAAAGTTATTTCTCATTAATTGATACTCAAATTCTCTTACTTTAACGTTGTCTTCAATAAATCCTATACTGTAGGTTTTTGACTCGGAATTATATTCAACGGTCACTTCTTTGCTGGTTTTTTGTGCACTCACATATAGTTGATGAGATGCGTTATCAAAGGTAGTGTATCCTGAGATGTTTATATCTTCAAAGGTTCCTTGAAACTCAAAAACATCTTTTTTAAATTGTTTATATTTTTTTGCAAGTTCTAATTCATAGCTAACCGTGTCTTGATGGACCGTTTCAAATGACACATCATAAATTTCTTTTGATTCTCTCCATCGTTTACTTTCCATCACTTTACGTTGTGTCATCACAATTTTTTCAACTAGAATAATGTGTTGGACCATCAAATTTATTTCTTGATCAATGACATCAGCACTACTAATAGACATTGAAAGAGGTGCATTTTCAATCATAGATTCTTCAAAATATGTCCGTATTAATCCAGTGGATATACCCATGACTTCTTCATAGTCTGAAAATGCATAGATTTGAGATTCTGATTGTTGATAACTAAACATTAAGACGCCTAGTAAAAGAAATAAAAAAGCAGAAAACTGTAGAATGAATGGAGACTTCACTCTATTAAAAAGCGTATGATGTGTTGTTTTGACTGAAGGCAATTGAGATTGAATTTTTGATGAAACATCTGGAATGGATGCTTTTTGAATCATGGATTTTATGTGCTTTTTAAATCGCATCTTTTATGAGCTCCTTCATCTTTTTTCTCGCTTCTTGATATTTCCATAAAACTGTCCCTACAGGTTTATCAACAATCAATGCGATATCTTTAAACTTTAAATCTTCTATAACATGTAAATACACAATTTCTTTTTCAGTCAAATCTAAATGCTCTAATAACCACATATAGTCTTTTTCAACTTGTGATGCATCAAATGCTTGATAAACTTGAACGTCATCTAATGTCACATGTTTTTGTTTTCTTAAATAGTCAATGGCTAAATTTCTTGCGATAGTCGTCAAATAACTTTTAACGTTTTTACTACTATCCACATCCTGAATCTTATCAATAAATTTCATGTATACATCTTGCATAAAATCTTCTATAAGCATGATATCTTGAATATATTTTTTCAAAGTGAAAAACACTTGTTTAGACGTCAAGTGATAAAACTGATCAAAATCTTTAAATTGACCTTTTTGAAAGGATGAGATAAAAGTTTGATACGTCGGCATGTCTTTTCCTTACATATATATTACGATAAAAACCGGATATTTATTGGTATAAATAAAAAAATAGACACATCGTGTCTATTTTGCAACAATATTCACAAGCTTGTTTGGTATAACTATGACTTTAAATATTTGAAGACCTTCTAAATGTTTTAATACATTGAGATCTTCTCTTGCCATTTTTTCTAATGTCTCTTTATCTGTATCTCTAGGAAGTTGATGTTTTGCTCTCAATTTACCGTTAACTTGTATGACAATTTCAACCATGGATGAAATGGTTTTCGTTTCATCAAATGTTGGGAAATCAGAATACATGAGTGGTTCGTTAAATTTCAAAATAACTTCGTTTAGTTCTTCAGTAATATGTGGACATATTGGATTTAAACATTTTAAGAAGTTTCTCGCTTGATTTCTTCCAATTTTTTGATGTTTATATACCTCATTTACAAAAATCATCATTTGACTAATGGCAGTGTTAAACGCGAGTTTTTCATAATCTTCTGTCACTTTTTTCACTGTCTGGTGATATATCATGTCTAAATTTTCTTGATCATCTGAGACTATAAACTCAAACATACGATATACACGATCTAAAAACTTCTTTGCACCGTTTAATCCTTCAGATGACCATGGTTTATCTGCATCTAAAGGTCCTAAAAACATTTCGAATAGACGTAGTGCATCCGCGCCATATGTTTCAATCACATCATCAGGATTGACAGTATTTCCTAGTGATTTACTCATTTTCGAGTGATCTTCACCTAAAATCATCCCTTGATTAAAGAGCTTCATAAATGGTTCTTTAACCGATACATACCCTAAGTCAAATAAAAATTTCGTCCAAAAACGTGCATATAATAAATGTCCTACTGCATGTTCTGTCCCACCGATATATAAGTCGACAGGTAAATAGTAATCTAAAATATTTTTAGCTTCTTTAGAATCTAATGGTACCATGCCTAATGGTCCTTTAAGGAGATACCCTATAAAATACCAAGAGCTTCCTGCAAGCTGCGGCATGGTATTTGTATCTCGTCTTACTTTTTTACCTTGATACGTTGTATTTACCCAATCCTTGGCATGGACAAGTGGACTTTCTCCTGTACCGCTTGGCGCAATATTATCCATGATTGGAAGCATGAGCGGAAGATCTTCATCTTCTAACAACGTAATCATATCTTCATGATCAAATACAACTGGAAATGGTTCTCCCCAGTATCTTTGTCTAGAAAATACCCAATCACGCATTTTATACGTTGTGTGTGCATATCCTAGATCATGTTGATCTAAATATGCAACCATTGTTTTGATAGCGTCTTGATTGTTTAAACCATTCAAAAAATCCGATTGGATATGTTTGCCATCACCCGTGTAGACGCCTTCTTCATCATGCTCAATAACTGAAATTATATCTAAATCAAATTTTTGAGCGAATGTGTAGTCTCTCTCATCATGCGCTGGAACTGCCATGATGGCACCAGTTCCGTATTGGGGTAATACATAATCTGCAATCCAAATTGGAATCTTTTTATGATTCAATGGATTGATTGCAAATGCACCTGTAAATGCACCTGTTTTATCTTGATCTGCATTTCTTTCTATATCAAGCTTTTGTTTTGTTTTTTCAATATATGCTTTAACATCCGACATTTCATCATCTGTTGTAATGTGTAACACAAGTGGATGCTCAGGAGCAAGTACCATATAAGTTGCACCAAATAACGTATCTGGTCTTGTTGTAAAGACTTGAATGATCTCATGATACTGATCGATTTTAAAATCCACCATCGCACCTGTCGATTTTCCAATCCAGTTACGTTGCATATCTTTTAAATATTCTGGCCAATCTAAAGCGTCTAAGTCTTCAAGTAAGCGATCTGCATAATCCGTAATTTTTAAGACCCATTGACGCATCGCTTTTTTAACGACTGGATGATGTCCACGTTCAGAAAACATTTGGCCTTGTTCATTGATAATTTCATCATTTGCAAGGACCGTGCCAAGTGCTTCACAAAAATTAACTTCAACATCTTTTAATACTGCAAGTCCGTGCTCGTAAAGTTTCTTAAATATCCATTGTGTCCATTGAAAATACTCTGGATCTGAAGTTGCCAGTTCTCTGTCCCAATCAATGCCTTTACCAGCGCGTATCATTTGTTTTTTAAAGTTTTCAATATTTTCATAGGTGAATGTCTTAGGATCTTTACCTGTTTTAAGAGCATATTGCTCCGCAGGAAGACCAAAAGCATCCCAACCCATCGGATGCATCACATTAAACCCTTGCATACGTTTAAATCTAGACATAATATCTGTTGCTGTATACCCTTCAATATGACCGACATGTAAACCAGCCGCACTAGGATAAGGAAACATATCAAGTACATAATATTTGTCTTGATGTGTATTCATATTCGATTTAAATATTTTTTGTTCGAGCCAACGTTGTTGCCACTTGGTTTCTATTGTTTTAGGATCATAAGTTTTCATGGATGTCATCTCCTTGTTAACATGACTTATTATACATAAAAAAAAGAGATTTTAAAAGAAAAAAAGGCGACTCATCGCCTTTTTATTATTTGTTTTCTTCTAAATAACGAACAATATCGCCAACTGATTTAATGGCTTGTGCTTGTTCATCAGAAACTGAGACATCAAATGTATCTTCTATTTTCATGATGAGTTCAACTGCATCAATAGAATCTGCACCTAAATCTTCAGATAATCTTGCTTCCATTGTGACGAGTTCTGCGTCTACACTTAACTCTTCAACAATGATATCTTTGACTTGATCAAATACCATGTTATTTCCTCCTTATAAGGTTAACGTTAGTATTATATATAAAAGCCAATGTTTTGTCAATGAATTATGACTCAATATATATTTCATCACGTTGTTCTTTATGTCTTCCATAAAGCTTAGTGAGCATCGCTATTTTTCTTTGTAGTTGTATTGTAAAGTCTCTATGGACTGTTCTAAACCGCCAATTTTTACCTATTGTTGATGGTTCATTCATACGACCTGCATCCCCTAATTCTAAATAGTCTTGAAAAGGTATGATGGCAATTTTAGATGGACACTTAAGTGTTTCTTTGATCAATCCATAAGTGACACTTTCTCTAGATCCAGTATTCGTATATCTTAAGACATGAGTCTTTGTTTTTACATTCAAATGTTTAAACCATGATTTTGTTGTTTCGTTATCATGTGTCCCTGTATAAGCAACCGTGTTGACTGGAAATCCATGTGGCAGTGCGGCATTATTACCCTCATCATAGAGTGCAAACTGTGTGAGTTTCATCCCTGGAAATCCGGTATTCTTAAGTAATTCAACAACGCGTGTTGTTACACGACCTAAATCTTCTGCAATAATGTTGAGTTTCCCTAATCTAGATTCAATCGTTTGAAATAAATCATATCCTGGACCATCTAACCAAACTCCATGTCTTGCTGTTTTTTCATGTGCAGGAATACTATAATAATGCTCAAATCCTATAAAATGATCGATACGAATCATGTCGTACAAATTTGATTGACTTGACATTCTTGCAACCCAGAAATCATAATTGGTATGTTTCAAATAACCCCAATCATAAAGTGGGTTCCCCCATAATTGTCCATCTTCAGAAAATCCATCAGGTGGAACACCAGCGACATGTGTCATTTCTTTTTCATGATTGAGTTGAAACACTTGTGGCTGTGTCCAAACTTCACTTGAATCGTATGCTAAGTAAATAGGAATATCACCGATGATTTGGATGCCTTTTTTGTTTGCATAATTTTTTAATAAAAACCATTGTTGATATGCTTTAAATTGTAAAAACTTATGAAATTCAATATCTTCATTGAGTTTGTCATTATAATAGGTTAAAGCAAAATCGTAGCGCATTTTGATATCTTCTGGCCATTGATTAAAAGGGGCACCATCAAAAAATCTTTTTAATGACATAAACAACGCGTAATCATGCAACCATGCTGCATGTTGATTCAAAAATCTCGTATATGCTTTATTTTTTTCAAATCTAAGAAATGCTTTTTTTAAAATTGGTAATCGATCTTCATATAAAGCACCGTAATGAATATCTTTAGGATTGACTTTGTGCATCACAATGTCTTTTTTAGTTAAAAGTTTTTCTTGGATAAGTCTATCTAAATCTATAAAATAATGATTCAGTGCATTTCCAGAAAATGTTTGATACGGGGAATCTCCATAAGACGTTGGTCCTAATGGTAAAATTTGCCAGTATGATTGTTTAGATTTTTTCAAAAAATCAATAAATTGATAGGCTGCTTCACCAAACGTACCGATACCATATGGTCCAGGTAAACTTGATATATGAAGCAAGATGCCACTACTTCTCATTTAGTCCTCCATAGTATCCCTTGATAACGTGATTATTGTAGCATAATTTCTCAAAAAAAAATAATGTTAGCGGTTTCATAATCTTTTATTTTTCTCATAATATAAGCATGATATAATTAAACTGGAGAAATGATATGAACAAACAAGCAATTTATCATCAAGCAAAATCTCATTTAAGTTATGCCTTTGATAAGGAAACATTACATATTCTCATTCAATCAGACAAACATGATGATTTATCCGTGTCACTTATTTATGGGGATCCTTTTGAATGGAAAGATATTGATGGTACATTTTCGTGGATACATCATATTTCAAAGATGTCCAAACGGTATATAGATGATTTACATACATATTATTTTTTAAGTATAAAACCAACACACAAGCGTACCAAATATGCCTTTTTAGTCAAAGAGGATGACGAAACCTATTTATATGGTACACAAGGTATAAAAACAATTCAAGATGGCGTTTTATTTAAAACATATGACTTAAGTCATTATTTTAATTTCCCTTACGTAAATCATGAAGATGTCATGGACACACCTGATTGGTCAAAGCATATAATCTGGTATCAAATATTTCCTGATCGTTTTTATACAGATGCCCCTAAAGTGGATTGGCATATTGAAAAGGTTCATAATGATTTACAAATGGGTGGGGATTTAAAAGGCATACATTCAAAAATACCTTACCTAAAATCTTTAGGTATTCAAGGCATTTATTTCACACCTATTTTCCATGCATCATCCATGCACAAATATGATACCATTGATTATCATGTCATTGATCCTCAATTTGGAACTAACGAGGACTTTAAAACACTCGTGGAATCATGTCATCAAAACGGTATTAAAGTGATGTTAGATGGCGTATTTAATCACTGTGGTTTTTTACACCCAATGTTTCAAGATGTTATTGTCCATGGACAAGACTCAAAATATAAAGACTGTTTTTTTATTCATGAATACCCAATTGTTGATTTTGAATTAAATGCGGATGGAAAACCAAAAAGATATCCTAATAAAAAAAATCGTTTTGAAACATTCGGATTTACACCTATGATGCCAAAATGGAATACATCACATCCTATCGTTGAAGCATACTTACTAGATGTGATTACATTTTGGTTAAAAGAATATGATATTGACGGATGGCGACTTGATGTCTCTAATGAAGTGAGTCATGATTTTTTAAGAAAAATTAGAATTGCTGCACGAAATATAAAAAAAGATGCCTTCATTTTGGGAGAAAACTGGGATAGTTCACTACCTTGGCTACTCGGAGATCAAATGGATGCAGTGATGAATTATGATTTAAGTGTGCCGATTTGGAATTTTTTAGAACATCAAACAACTCAACAAACGTTTTCAGAAGATATACACCGGTATTTAGCGAGAACACCAAAACATGTCATTGAAGCAATGTTTAATTTAGTGTGTTCACATGATACGATTCGTATTAAAAAAAGACTTAATGATGATCCTAGAAGAATGAAACTTGCGTATTTACTCATGTTT
>DNNX01000049.1:11222-20923 GCA_003497445.1 Acholeplasmataceae bacterium
GATAACAGACGACCCATGATTTGGGATGAAAAAAAACAAGACTTAGATATGTTTGAATTTATGAAACAATTAATTCAATTAAAACAAAACTATCCTATCATGAATGTTGCGGATATAAAATTTGACAATCATGAGGATGTTCTTGTTATGCAAAAACATCTAAATCATCAAACATTAATTCTCATCATCAATAACAGCGAAAAATCCATACAACAATATCCTAGTACAGATGAATATGAATGTTTGATGCAATCAGATGATGTATTATCCCCTTATAGCTATTTTTTAGGAGTTAAAAAATGAAACCTACTATTCGCGATGTTGCTAAAAAAGCAAATGTCTCAGTGTCAACAGTATCTAGAGTCATCAATAAAAAAGGGTATGTGCATGAACAAACCAAAGTACTCGTAGAAAAAATCATTGAAGAATTAGGATTTATTCCGAATCAACTTGCACGTTCTCTCACGAACAGAAGTTCAAAAATTGTCGGTGTGATTGTACCTCATATTGGTCACTCTTTTTATGGTGAATTACTGGAAGGTATTGAAGTTCAAGCATCTATCTATGGCTATAAAATTATGTTCTGCCACACGCAAGATGATCCCAAAAGAGAATTAGAGTATTTACAATTTTTTGAACAATATAACATTGAAGGTTTAATTATTGCCTCTAATTTCTCGAATACTGAAAAATTATTAGAACTCAATATTCCTGTGATTACTGTGGATCACATCTTAGATGAAACCATTCCGTCGATCACATCTAATAATATTAGGGGTGGACAATTAGCAGCGAAAAAACTCATTGAAGATGGATGTAAAAATATGCTTGTGTTTAGAGGACCATCTTTCTTACTTACCACACATGAACGTACTACTGGATTTTTAAATGAGCTTCAATCCCACGGCTTACATGCGGATATTTATGACATGGATCTCATCAATCCAGATATCTTTATGATCAGTGAAATTATTCAATCTAAACCTAATGTCGACGGTATTTTCTGTTTTTCTGACACATTAGCGTTTGTCGTTGTGAATTTACTTAAAGAAAAAGGTTTACACATTCCAAATGATATCAAAATCATTGGTTATGATAATACACCACATGCAAGATGGATGTCACCAAGTATCACGACCATTCACCAATCCATAAATTTTATGGGAAAACAATCCTTTAATTTACTTAATAAACTCATTCATGGTGTTGAACTTGAAACGCTTCATGATATTATCGATGTGCATTTAGTAGAACGAGAAACAGCATAAAAAAAAGCGCGATGCGCTTTTTTTTATAGATTAAGATCGTCTACTTGATTCAAATACGCTTTAAGAGGTTCTAATAATTGTTTGATCATACCTTGTTTAAACGGCAATGGTAGATGATGCGATTCTAATATGGATGAAAATGTCATTGAACCACCCACTTTACATACACTCAAGTAAGTTTTAAGTGCTGCTTCTTTATCCACACGATAAGCATGCCAAAAATAGAACGCAACCACTTGAGCAAGTGTGTAATCAATATAATAAAATGGATCTGAAAACACATGTATTTGTCTGTACCAAAATGTCCCTTTATTTAAAAAGATATCATCATCATAATTTTTATATGGTAAATATCTTTTTTCTAATGTTCTAAAAATTGTTTTTCTTTCTGCTTTTGATAACAGAGGGTCTCTATAAACTTCATGTTGAAAATGATCGATGAGTGCACCATAAGGTAAAAACGAGATGGACCCCTCTAAATGTTGATAATAATATTTTTGTGTATCCTCTTTAAAAAATAATGTCATCCATGGCCAAGCTAAAAATTCCATACTCATTGAATGAATTTCCGCTGCCTCAAGTGTTGGATGTCTATATTCAGGGATTAAGTCTTTAGATAAATACATTTGAAGTGCATGTCCAGCTTCATGTGTTAATACATCCACATCATGGGCTGTCCCGTTAAAGTTTGCAAAAATAAATGGATACCCATAGTCTGGAATTAGCGTGGCATAGCCACCAGACTCTTTATTTTCTTTACTATCTAAATCCAGCAATTCATGGTCTAACATAAATTCAAAGAAAGTATGTATGGTATCATCCATTGCCTGATACATTTTTGATGCAGCTTCTAACAACGTTTTTTTATCACCTTTAGGCTTGGCTGAACCGCTTAAAAATTTAATGCCTAAATCATAACTTTTTATTGCGTTTAAACCTAATCTTTTTTCTTGTCTTTGGATCAATGTTTTTACGTATGGAACAACATCTTCTTCTATTTGTTTTCGATACACTTCAACATCTTGTTGATCATAATCTAAACGTCCAAGACGATCATAACCAAGTTGAATAAAATTTTCATAACCTAAGGCTAAGGCGATCTCATGTCTTATTTTGATAAGCTTCTCATAGATATCATCTAGTGCTTCTTCTTTTGTTTCAAAAAATGAAGAAACCGCACGTTGTGCATCATGTCTAACGTTTCTATCTAAAGATTGCATGTAAGGTGCCATCTTTGATAAGTTTAATACTTGACCATCAAACTCAATTCTTGCAGAAGCAATGAGTTTTGAATATTCCGTGACAAGTTTATTTTCAGTCACTAAATGTCCTTTAATAGACGGATCAAAGGTTTTCAATTGTTGTTCATACTTTTTAAAAAATAATGCTCCGAATGCTTTCTCTAAAGATTTTCTATCTTCCATATCAAGAATCGTTTGGATGACTTTTTGAAAAGCTTCCGTGACATTCGGTCCTTCTTCATCAAAAAAATTTCTTTCTGTTTCGTAAAAAGGATCTGCAGTGTTTAGAGAATATCGAATATAAACAAGTTGTGCCATCGTTTCATATTGATCTTGAAGTTTAAAAAAAGCATGTATGATGTCTATGGTTTTTGAGATATCTTTTGAATCCATTAATTGTGATTGAATCGTTTCTGTTTGATTTAAAATATTCTTTAAATCTGGTCGTTGATAGGGTAGTTGACTAAATGTCATGTATGAACTCCTTGAAATAAAAATATTGCCATAGATAGTGGTCCTAATGTCACACTAATGTGGTAAGGTTTGTCGTGACGTGGTTCATCATATGATGTTAATGGTAATCCATTATATATATTTGAACCAAAATAGATGTCTTTATCACTATTGAGTACCTCATGATATGTTCCTTTCAGTGGTACACCAATTTGATATCCTTGATGGACATTTGGTGTCATATTCAATACAACAACCATATGTTGATTGTCAGAATGTCTCATAAACGCAAAAACGCTTTGTTCACGGTCATCGACAACAAGCCATTCAAATGTTTCAGGATAAAGGTCTTTCTGATAAAAAGCCTCATGATGTTTATACACTGCAATGAGGTCTTTTACAAATCGGTTTCCTTTAGCATGAGATTCATAATCAAATAGATGCCAGTCAAGAGAACGTTCATATCCCCATTCACTAAATTGAGCAAATTCACCGCCCATAAATAGTAGTTTTTTTCCTGGATGCGTCGTGATGAGTCCTAATAATAATCGCCAATTTGCAAATTTTTGAAAATAATCGCCTGGCATTTTATTAATGAGTGAGCCTTTCATGTGTACAACTTCATCATGAGAAAAAGGCAAAATAAAGGATTCGTTAAATGCATACATCAATCCAAAAGTAATGTTGTCATGATGATATTTTCTATGAATAGGATCTTCTTTAAAATACTTCAAAACATCATTCATAAAACCCATGTTCCATTTAAAGTTGAAGCCTAATCCACCATATTCTAAAGGGTGTGTTACCTTAGGGAAATCCGTTGAATCTTCTGCCATAAATAAAAGTCTATCATCTTTTTGATATAACATGGACGCTGCTTCTTTTAAAAATTGAATTGCACCTTCATTTGTTCCAAACTGACTATTACCCAAATAAAATAACAAGTTTGATACAGCATCAATTCTAAAACCATCCACATGAAAATAATCGACCCAATAATTTAAAGCAGATTTCATAAAACTTCTCGTAATGCCTTTATAAAAATCGAGATTATCTGTCCCCCAAGTGACATTTTCTCTTCTAAATTGATCATCAAATTCATAAAGTGGCGTCCCATCAAAAAATGATAATCCATGTGCATCTTTACATATATGACCCATGACCCAATCTAGAATGACACCAATACCATGTTGATGACATTGATCAATAAAATACATAAGATCATGAGGATTGCCATAACGAGAGGTTGCTGCAAAATAACCAGTCCCTTGATACCCCCAAGATCCATCAAAGGGATGTTCATAAATCGGCATAAGTTCAATGTGTGTAAATCCTTGTTCTAACACATATGGAATAAGTGTTTCTGCAAGTGCTCTGTATGATAAATACGACCCATCTTGTTTTTTCCAAGATCCTGCATGAACTTCATAGACAAACATCGGTTGATCATACGGTTTTTTCTTCTCATAAAAATAGTGCTGATCATGCCATTGAAACCCATTTAATTCAAATACTTTAGATGCCGTATGTGGCGGTTTTTCAGCATAAAATGCAAAAGGGTCAGCTTTATGTAAAACTGTCCCTGCATATGTTTCAATTTCATATTTATAAAGAGCACCTTGATGATTGCCTTTTACTTTTAATTGATAGACACCTTGAAAATGAACATGTTGCATTGTATGTTCATTGCCATTAAAATGATTGAAGCTTCCGATGAGTTTTACTTGTTTTGCATTCGGTGCATAAACAGTAAACACTGTGTCTTCACCCACAATATGTGCCCCAAATACATGATGTAATTCTTGATGTTGACCTTCAAAAAACGCTGTCATCATCGCATCAGATATCATTTTTTTACCTATCTTTTCTTTAATATCGTAACACCATATTGCTCAAGTACAATTTGATTTTTTATTGGCTTTACAGGTGCTGTAGATATCCATAGTATACATGAATTTAAATCAATTGTATAGGGATTAAAAGAGGTTTTGATAATCACTTCAAATTCCGACTGATTTGTTATTACATCGATCCAAATGTGGTCCTCTTTGATTGTATAATGTTTCTTCGCGTCTTTTGTGTCTTTTTTAAATTGTATGAATTGCTTAAAAACATCAATATGTGGTCCTAAGTTATATTGTAATTGATTGATATCATCAGAAGATTGATATGAATTTTCAACACCTTTTTTAGAACGATACATTTCTTGTCCTGCATGGAAAAAAGAAATACCATCACTTAATGTAATCAGAGCATTAATAAAATCTTGGTAGATGTGCGCGTGTTCGTGATCACTCGTGTCTTTTAAGATTTTATCAAATAGTGTCATATTATCATGACATTCTACGTAATTCATACTATAGACGGGTGATTCAAATACATTTGGTGATCCTTTAAGCAATAAAATCAAGTCTTCTAAATCAACAGCACCACCATTACCATACCCCAAAGCTGGTCCATGCAGCTCACCTTTCACTTTATTTCGAAAGGTGTCGTTAAAATGAACAATCTTAGGCATTTTTTGATGATTGACTTGAGATGCTTTTTCTTGATCTTCTAAGACTTCTCCCATATGCCAACCTTCACCATAAATCATGATGCCTGGTTTAATTTTTGAGAGTTCAGATTCAATTTGATTCATGGTTTCAACATCAATGAGCCCCATTAAATCAAATCTAAAACCATCAATATCATAGATTTCAACAAAATGTATGAGACTATCAAGGATTAGTTTTCTCACCATAAACCTTCTCGTTTCAATTTCATTTCCACAATAAGACCCGTTTGTTCTTTCATGATGATTATCATGGCGATAAAAATATCCCGGAACTAATCCGTCATAAGGATATGTGTCCATATCATAAACATGATTATAGACAACATCCATGATGACACCTAATCCTTGTTCATGAATGCCATCGATCATTTGGATTGCTTCTTGAATGGTAACTTTTGCCATCGTAGGTTGAGATGAAAACCATGGCTGTAAAGCAAAATAATGTTTAGGATTGTAACCCCAATTATAAAACCTAGATTTATATATTGGATCCACACCTTCAAAATCAAATATCGGAAGTAACTGAATGTGCGTCATACCAAGGGACGCAGCATACTCAACAAATGAAAACCCATGATCTTGATCTTTTTCTAGCATACCTAAAAAAAGACCTTTATGTGGTACATCTAAAGTTTGTGTGACATCTCGAACGTGTGCTTCATAGATGATCGCATCCTCTTTTGATTGAGAAATATTTGCTTTTTTTGCTATTAAAGATTGCGGAATGATCACACCATCTTTTGTATTGGTCCCTTTTAAATAGGGATCTAACACTTTTGAAAACGTGTCGACTAAACGTACTTCATAATGATATGGTTCAAATGCAAAATTGCCTTGAATGGACGCTTTATAAATCGTTCCATCTCCTGTCATATCATATAAATGATCTTTAATACACACTTTTATTTCTTTAGCAACCGGACTAAATACATAAAATTCAGTGTGATCATCATGATAAATTGCCCCTAAAGGTCCGTCATATCGAAAAGTTTTTTCAAAGGCATCGCTCAACGTGACAAGCCCAATATGTAATGGAAATTGTTGACCATTAATCTTAATGATATCTGCCTTTTGAAGCGGTATCGGTTGATTGGTTTCAAAATATTGAAGATGGCCTTGTTTTCTTACAAAGCGACAAGACATGTTTAAAATGGATACATCTTCAATGTATCCATTAAATTCAATACGTATTAACTTAATGTCATCGATAAATGCAAGCATTACACTATAATCCAAACCGGTGACTTACCTAGATACGTATCAGAAATAGTAATTTCTTCATTTGTTAAGGTATTTTTATAGATTCCAGGTTCTAAAGGTATATTATGTAATACAGTGCCTTCTATATTAAATAATCCAACCATTTTTTGTTGGTTTAATTCATAAGATAATACAGCACCACCATCTTTATAATGTACTTTAAAGTGTCCATCTCTATTGAGAGGATGTTTTTTTAATGTAATGAGTTGTTTGAGAAATGAAGTGATGTCTTGATGTTCATCCCAATCAATTGGATCTTTATCAAATAAGGTTAAATGTTTGGTAGACATAACTTCTACGCCATTATATAGCATTGGTGTCCCTTTGAAAAAGAAACTCATCGCTAACATGTTTTTAAACATGTCTTCATCTTTAACTTTAGCTCTTAATCTTGATTTATCATGGTTTTCAAATGCTCGTAATTTAATATAATTTTTTGGATACATGAAATCTTGTTTTTCAACAGCATCTAAATAACTTGACAAGGAATTTTCACCTTTTAAGTATCCCTCATAAAAATCATCAATATCATAATCATATCCAATATCAAACGCTTGATACATTTCACCGTCACTATGCGCGTCATGACCAAGTGATCGTATATATTGAATGAAATGAGGATGCACAGATTCAGTGAGCCATACATGCCCTTTTGAGACTTTTTCTACTGCTTCTCTTGCTTCTTGCCAAAATTTAAGTGGGACCATTGGTGCAACATCACAACGAAAACCATCAACTTTTTTTGCCCAGAAAACAAGGTTATCAATTAAATACGTCCATTGTTTTGGATCTTCATACGTTAAATCTGTGACATCAGACCAATCACCAATACGATTGGCAAATCCACCATCGTCATTTTTGTAAAACCATTCAGGATGTTCTATTGTCAGTTTAGAATCTCTCGACGTATGATTGAAAACGATGTCTAACATCACTTTTAATCCTTTTTCATGGGCATCTTTGACGAGACGATCAAAATCATCCATTGTGCCTAATTCTTCAGCGATACCATAATAATCAGAGATGGAATATGGACATCCATCTACACCTTTTCTACCAACATGTCCTATTGGATGAATTGGTAATAAATACAAGATTGATATACCCAAATCTACGATTCTATCTAAATCCTTACGAAGTGCTTCAAATGTACCTTCTTTAGAGTATTGTCTTGGGTACACTTGATATATCACTTGATTTCTTAAATCAAGATTGGTTTGATTTGCCATTTTGGCCTCCAACAATTAAATTTCTTTTAATTTCCACAAGTCGTTATTGTATTGAGTAATCGTACGATCTGACGAGAAAAATGCTGAATTTGCAATGTTAATGAGAGTTTTTTTAGACCATGAAATCGGATCTTTAAACCACTCATTTGCAGTTTCATGGGCTTTTACATAAGCATCAAAATCTTTGAGCACTAAAAAGTAATCATTATTAAGTAAATTACTTAATATGAAATCAAAGTGCTGTGGATTTGGTGTAAGTGCTCTAATATAATCAAAGACACGTTGAAGTCTTGGATCCGCATCATAAATCGCTTTCGGTTGATAATGGTTATGTTTGTAAATATTTGTTACTTCTTCTGCAGTTAAACCAAAGATGATGGCATTATCATGACCAGCTTCTTGAGCAATTTCGACATTAGCACCATCTAATGTACCAAGTGTTAATGCACCATTCATCATAAATTTCATATTTCCAGTACCACTGGCTTCTTTCGTTGCAGTTGAAATTTGTTCTGAAATATCTGCAGCTGGAATGAGTTTTTCAGCATACGTAACATTATAATTTGTAACAAATACAACTTTAAGAAATTGAGAAACATCTTTGTCGTTGTTTACAACGTTTGCAACACGATTAATAAGTTCTATAATTTCTTTCGCCATCGCATAAGAAGGGGCCGCTTTTGCTCCAAAGATGAAATTATGCGGAACATAATTTTCTTTAAACTTAAGATTTGATTTGAGTTCTATGTAAATGTGAATAATATGTAAGATATTCATTAATTGACGCTTATATTCATGAAGTCTCTTGATTTGAATATCAAAGATCCCCCCCTCAATAAGCTCAATGCCTTCTTTTTCTTTAACATAAGTAATGAGTTGTTGTTGCTTTTCAAGTTTAACTGCTTTGATTTCTTTCAAAAATTCAAGATCATCTTTAAAATTTTCAAGTGCTTTAATTTTTGAAAGATCTTTCTTAAAGTCAGTGCCAATTTTATTTTCAATACTTTGAATCAGTTCTCTATTGACTTGAATGAGCCAACGACGTTGTGTCACGCCATTTGTTTTATTATTAAATTTATCCGGGAATAACATGTAAAACTTATGAAGTTCTGTTTCTTTTAAAATATTTGTATGTAGGGCAGCTACACCATTAACACTAAATGATCCATATATTGCAATATTTGCCATACGTAAATGATTAGATCCAATAAGTTGAAGCAAATATTGTTCATTTTCATTAAAACGTCCATCTTCTTTAACAAGCAAATTAAAACGACGATGCATTTCTTGAATAATTTCATATATACGTGGCAATAAATTACGATAAATGACTTTATCCCATTTTTCAAGTGCTTCTGCTAAAATCGTATGATTGGTATAGGCACACGTACGTGTTGTGATATCCCATGCTTCATCATAACCAAATCCTTCTTCATCCATTAAGATACGCATCATTTCAGGAATCACAACCGTTGGATGTGTGTCATTGAGTTGAAATGTATAATGATCTGGTAATGTTTTTAGATCCAGACCAAATGATTTGTGCTCTCTAATCGCATCTTGCACACCAGCAGCACTAAATAAGTATTGTTGTTGGAGTCTTAATGTTTTACCTTCATCTTTTGAATCATCTGGATAGAGTTGTTCTGAAATTGTTGCAACCATTTTATAATAACTTTCATCTTGGTGAAGT
>DNNX01000083.1:0-5973 GCA_003497445.1 Acholeplasmataceae bacterium
ATAATTGCTTTGTATCTTTTTTTCTTCCATCCCATAAAATCCACTTAACAAAGGATAGATCAATACGTTCAGGATTCCCTAATGCCATTGTATCACGTTGTTTCTTTCTATATTTAAAATAACGTCTTATTAAACCAAAAAAGCATGTCCATCTACCAAAATTAAATAAAAAGATGTGATCTGCTTGTTCTAATCTGTTTTGCGCTAAATATCGATAGGTACCATCAATAATCCAATGATCTTTTTTCATCATATCAAAAATACGACCCTCTGTAACTGTTCGATCATTGATGGTCATATTTTCATTAAAATAGATTGTATCAATATGGAGTACTGGAATATTATAATGCGCTGAAAGTTTTTTTGAAAATGTCGACTTTCCACTCGCAGAATAACCAACAACAGCAATTTTCATAGACCCTCTTAGTAAAATAAAGAGGACACTAGGTCCTCTCTATGCATTAACGTTTTGAGAATTGTGGTGCACGACGTGCTTTTTTCAAACCATATTTTTTACGTTCTTTCGCACGTGGATCACGTGTGATAAGTCCTGCTGGTTTTAATGTTGCACGTAATTCAGGGTTGATTTCAAGTAATGCACGCGTAATTCCTAATCGAATTGCACCAGCTTGACCAGTAAGACCACCACCGAATACATTGACCGTGATATCGTATTTACCTTCAGATTCCGTTAAGACAAGTGGTTGGGTGACATCTAAACGTGTTGCAGCAGAAGGAATATATTCTTCAAATGGACGACCGTTAATGATGAATGCGCCTTTACCGCTTGTCAAGATGACACGTGCAACACTGCTTTTGCGACGACCTGTACCTAAAAATTGATTATCTGACATGTTATACCTCTAATTCCTTTGGTTGTTGTGCAGAATGTTTATGTTCACTTCCAGCATACACAAATAATTTTTTCGCTTGTGCGCGTCCTAATTTTGTATGAGGTAGCATGCCTTGTACTGCTTTCTCAACCATACGTGTTGGGAACTTATCCATCGTTTCTCTTGCAGTGCGTGATGTTAATCCTCCATTATAACCACTGTGTTTATAATAAAGTTTTTGATCCCATTTTTTCCCAGTTAATTGAATCTTTTCTGCATTGATAATGATGACATAATCACCTGTATCTACATGAGGAGTGTAGGTAGGTTTATGTTTACCTTTTAAGACGGATGCAACAACAGTTGCGAGTCGTCCTAAGGTCTTATCAGTAGCATCAACGACAAACCATTGGTGTTCAACGGTTTCATTCTTAGCCATATATGTGTTCATGTTTTTCTCCTTATATTTTTATAAGGGCTATTGTGGATAAAACTTGTACCTTTTAAATCTTACTATAACAAGGGACAAAAGTCAACAAAAAAACCATGTTATGTCATGGTTTTTCTTAAGAAATTTCCGTATACAGATCTTACAGGTGTTGTGATAATAAATGCCTTCGGATCAATTTGTTGAATTAATTTGAATAAGGTCTCAAATTCATATCTTGAAATGATAACATAAATCATCATTTTGTTCGATTTTGAATACGCACCTTGAGCTTTTAAATAAGTGACACCTCGTCTAATGGTATGTATGATTTGTTCTGCAATCGCCTCATGTTCATTACTAATGATTTGTACAGAAATATGTTGGTATGATGTATGGACTAAATCTAAACCGATGGTAGAGGCAATAATGCGAACAATAGTATACGATACAATAATTCCACCTGCTACTGTTACACCACTTGGACCCACTTGACCGCCAATAATAAATGCACCTAATATTGCAACAACTATATTCACGACAAGCGATATAAATCCCACAGATTTACCAGATTTTAAAGACACATATTGGGCAATGATATCAATACCACCGGTAGAAGCACCATATCTAAGTGCACCACCTGCACCTATACCGATAAGTAATCCACCAAGTGTAGACGCAGCAAATACATGTACTTGTTCACTAAGTCCAAAATCTACTCTTGGAATAAGTGATAAAAATAAAGTTTGAAACACAATGGAGATAAGTGTGTAAATCGTAAAACGATGTGATACACCTTTCCATCCCAAAATAAGAATTGGTATATTTAAAATCATATTCACAGTTGCTAAAAATGCAATCCCTGTCGTTTGATCAAAAACAACAAATAAGGTATCTCTAAAAAGCTGAGCGATTCCTAATACACCACCGGTATACATGGGTACAACCGATGCTTCAATAAACCATAAAACACCAACAGCATACACAAAAGTGAAAAATATGACGGCAAAAATACGTTTAATTTCTAAGTTCCAAACAAAGGAATCTTGTTTCATAGATTATCCAATAATCTCCTCTAATTTTTTATCAAAATCAAATCTCTCAAACAATACTTCTGGTTTCATTAGTTGAATTGTTTGCGTTCCATCAAATGATTGTAATGAATCAAACGTATACTTTGTTGCTTGAATCAATTTTAAAATACGTTGAGAAGTGTCGGGTATAAAAGGCATTAGTAAAACAGCAATAAATCTTGATGTTTCAATTAAATTGTATAAAATTTCATCAATGATATTCGATTGTGGATCTTCTTTGAATACTTTAAATGGTTCGGTAAGATCGATGTATTTATTTGCTTGTCTTGCTAATTCTACAACAACTTCAAGCGCAGCAGCTACTTTCAATTCATCCATGAGTGCACGTATTTTACTAAGTGCATCAAGCGCACTGTTTTTTAATGCCTTTGAAGATTCTAGCGTTGATGGTTGATATGCAATACGACCGCCTCGATACTTCATTGCCATACCAATGCTACGATTTACTAAATTACCAATGGTATTGGCCAAATCAGAATTATTTCTTTCAATGATCAGTTCATATGTCATATTTCCGTCTTGTGCATACGGTATTTCATGTAACACGTAATAACGAATGACATCTTTTTTAAAATGTATGAGTAGATCATCCACATACATCACATTCCCAACGGATTTACTCATTTTTCCTTTATTGACTAAGATCCAAGGATGTCCAAATACTTGTTTTGGTAAAGGTAATCTTAATGCCATTAAAAATATGGGCCAATAAATGGTATGAAATCTCAAGATGTCTTTTCCAATTAAATGAACATCTGCTGGCCAATACAAATCCATTTCATCTGATGTTGTATCAGGGTGATACCCTAAGCCAGTAATATAATTCGATAAGGCATCCATCCATACATATATCACATGATTTGGATGATTTAATACTGGAACACCCCATTTAAATGAAGTCCTTGAGATAGATAAGTCCGGTAATGGCTCAGATAAGAAATTTTGAATCATTTCATTCTTTCTAGATTCGGGAGATATGAAGGTTGGATGATCTTGTATATGTTTTAAAAGTTGTTCTTGATATTTAGACATTCTAAAAAAATAAACTTCTTCTTCAGTCCAAACAAGTGTGTCTCCTTGAGGCCCTTTTCCATCAACAATATCTTTTTCTTGAATATAGGATTCTTCAGAAACTGAATACCAGCCTTGATACGTTCCTAAGTAAATATCATCTTGTTCTAACAACTTGTCAAATATTTTTTGTACTGACTTTTTATGATGTGGATCCGTTGTTTTAACAAACTTGTCATAAGAAATATCGACAAGACCATAAATGCGTTTGATTTCATCGCTTATCTGATTCACATAAGTTTGTGGATCCGTGTTTTGCGCTTTTGCATTTGTTTCTATTTTAAGTCCATGTTCATCAGTACCCGTTTGAAAATAAACCTGATATCCATCTAATCGTTTAAATCTTGCGATAGCATCGGCTAAAATAGCCTCATAAACATTCCCAATATGTGGAATTGCGGAAGCATATGCAATCGCAGTTGAAATATAATATGGTTTTTTATTTTGCATGTTGATCTCCTTTTGTTTTTAAAAAGGCATAGACTGTGTTTCTAGATTGATTATAATCATTTGCAATCTTTTTCATTGCTTCATTTTTTTTGAAGCCTTCTTTTAACAAAGTTTCATATTGATGAAAAACCTCTTGATCAAGTGGTTTTTCATCATGTTTTACACCATGAATTAGTATAACATATTCCCCTTTTGCTTGTATATTCATCGCTTCAATATCTTCTAAATTACCATAATAAAATGTTTCAAACTTTTTCGTAAGTTCTCTTGCCAACGTAACTTGTCTTGCACCTAAAATTTGATACATTATGTATAGTGTTTTTTTTATACGTGTCGGTGCTTCATAAAAAACAATCGTAGCTTCTAAAGATTTGATATGCATCAGAATGTCTTTTTGTTTTGATTCTTTTTTAGGGAAAAATCCACCAAAATAAAACGGGTATGGTGGTAATTTACTCGCGACAAGTGCGTTTAAAACCGCACTTGCCCCACCAATTGGAATGAGTCGAATATCATATTCTGATGCGAGCTGAATGAGTTGATATCCAGGATCAGAAATCAGTGGTGTCCCAGCATCTGATATGATCGCAACAGATTGACCTGATATGATTTTTTCAATGATTTGTTGTGATTCATTTTGTGAAGTATGCTCATGATAACTTTGATATGGTGTTTGGATATCATAATAACGAAAAAGGGTCTTAGAAACCCTTGTATCCTCACACAAAATGAGATTGACGTGTTTTAATATGTGTATTGCTCGAAATGAAATATCTTCTAAATTGCCAATAGGCGTTGAGACAATATAAATACTTTTTGCTTCTATTTTTTCCATGGATGTGTTATGAGTTTCTGAATATTTTCTCTTAAATCTTTTTCTTGATATACATACTGAATAAGTTCATGTTTGATGTCATCTTTGATATGAAATCGCATGCGTATGGTTTCTAAAAACTCATGCTCTGCAGTATTATATACATTTTCAAATAATGTAATTCTAATGAGATTTAAATATACAATACGTTGTGTGGTTTCATCTAGTACGTCAAAAAATTGGATGGTATCCTCTAATGCATCACTTTTGACAAATTCATATTCATCAATAATGTTTTCACCAACTTCTGCTAGCATCATATTTAAAATACGTTGCTCCTGCGTAGATGGTGCACCATCTACAAGGACCATATGGAGTGCTAAATCCAAAAATTTCAATTTTTCTTTTCTTGATAATGTACTAAGTAACATGAAAATCTCCTTGATAGATTTTTTCTAATTCTGAAGAAAAAACATGTGGTGCATCATATAAGATTAGGGGTGGAAGTACTTTTAATTCTTGATTTGCATTTTTTATAAAATGTAGTAATACAACTTCTGAAGATTTATCTTTGTATGCATGCACATATCGCATTTCTTTAAGTTGCATGTGGTACTTATTTGCGATCATGATGAACTCATCGAGTCGTTCACTTCTATGTATCATGATGAGGGATTGTTTCGTTTTTAAACTTGATTTAGCGATTCTAAATATGTCTTCTATCGTCATTTCAATCTCAAATCTTGCAATAGATCGTGATGCAACTTTTGAAATATTCGTCTCTTTTTGATATTTAAAATATGGTGGATTAGATATGATACAATCACACTCTAATGATTCAATTGTTTTAATATCTTGGTGTATCACATTGATTTTATGTTCTAAATGATTACGTTTAATATTCTCATTCGCTATTTCAACAAGTGATGGTGTAATATCATATCCTGTTATCTTTGCCTTTGTATAAAGTGACATGTATAACATCAATACACCATTGCCAGTACCCAAATCAACAATCTTTGATGCAGAATGAATTCTACTTGATGCAAAATATGCAAGTAAAATCGTATCTAGACTGTATGCATGGTGTTTATGTACAGTAACATGATAGGGTGTTCCATGTAATTCTCTAGTATCCATATATTATCTCACAAATTTAGACATGTCTTCATAATCGATCAAATAATGATTTGATGATGTGTAATACATGTCTTTTTTGTAATTCAATAGAAACAAAATAGCGCATTTGTTTTAAAATATCTTTTAGAGCTGAAATAGATTTAT
>DNNX01000083.1:6241-6450 GCA_003497445.1 Acholeplasmataceae bacterium
GATAAATGGGTGATCACATCTTGTTTAGAATTAAAATGAATATGTTGTGAATCTGTTCGTAAATCAATGAAAAAACGAAGACATACTTGTACAAATTGCATCAAAGTCTCTTTATCATTGAGACATCCACTTAATTCATATAATTCAAACTCAAAATTTTTTGTTTGATACTGATCAAGCATATACTCAAATAGTATCAAGAGTTCTTT
>DNNX01000083.1:6749-7046 GCA_003497445.1 Acholeplasmataceae bacterium
TGTTGACTTGAATATTGTCTTTTTTTCTTTAATGGTTGGTTCAGCTATTTTTAAAACATGAGCTCTTGAGATAATGGTGTCTAAAAGCGCATATTGATTATCGGTTACTAAAATGCCAACAGATGTCTTTGAATCTGGTTCTTCAAGAAATTTTAATAATGTATTTGCAGACGTCATGTTTAATTTTTCAGCATCTTCAATCACATATATTTTACGTTGGTTTTGAAGTGAGGTTTTTGAAAACTCTTTAAACAAGTCCTGAATTTGTTGTTTTTTAATGACTTGTGTTTCTGTTTC
>DNNX01000042.1 GCA_003497445.1 Acholeplasmataceae bacterium
TATGTCATGGAACAAGATACAATCACGAAACACTTCAAATCAAATTCAAACGTAAACACATTGCTGATGTTTTGAATATGACCATCTCAGAAGCACTGGATTTTTTCAATGCGATTCCAAAAGTTCAAGCAAAACTTCAAACACTTGTAGATGTAGGATTAGAGTATATCACCCTTGGTCAGTCTGCGACAACACTTTCTGGTGGTGAGGCTCAACGTGTAAAATTAGCGAGTGAACTCTATAAAAAAATAACGGATAAAACATTATACGTTCTTGATGAACCAACAACCGGACTTCATACAGATGATGTAAAAAGACTCGTTGAAGTCCTTCATCGTATTGTGGATCAAGGAGCAACCATGGTTGTCATCGAACATAATTTAGACGTTATCAAAAATGCAGATCACGTTATTGATTTAGGACCTGATGGTGGTGATGCAGGAGGTCAAATAGTTGCAGTTGGCACACCCGAACAAGTTGCTAAAGTAAAAAATTCATATACTGGGCAATATTTAGCGCAAGTTTTAAAGACTTAAGAGAGATTCTTTGATATAATACCCCTATGAAACTTCAACCTTCACAATCTAAAAAAATTCTCTTAACATTGACGTTTTATTTTCATAAAAACATCGCAAAACATTTAATGATTTTATTTCTTGTCAATACATTTGTATTGATAGGACTTATTGGTATTTTAGCTACATTAAATTTAAGTGTTTTTGAAGGGTCAGTTGTTGACATTGTCTTACTTTCAATATTTTTAACACTTTCTGAACACACCATTAAAACGATCATGTCCATAAGACTGTATCAAGTTTTTGCTGCCTCTTTTGGTATGGCAAGCAGCATTATTATGGTACTGATTGTTACTGTTTTTGCACTGCTATTTAATCAATTTAAAATTTTATCGGTAGAAGGTCTCATCGGCATGTCATTTATTTTCATGTGGATCAGACACCTTTTAAGAAGATTTATTGTCATTAAAAACAGTAGAAGACGATTAAAAAGGAAGTCAATATGAGTGTATATGTCAAAGACTTAGTCAAAGATTTAAATTTAGAAGTGCTGATATCTGAACAGTCACTTGATAAAACTATCGAAAGTGATTTGCTAGCAAGACCCGGTGTTGAACTGGCTGGTTTTTTTGACTTTTATGATCCAAATAGAATTGTATTATTTGGTTCAAAAGAAGCAAGTTTCATGCAACTTTTTGATGAAAAAACGATGAAAGAACGTATCGAGACACTCTTTAAAAAGCACCCACCATGTATGATTTTCTCTAGAAATGTCTATATACATGACATGTTTTATGAACTTGGACATATATATGGTGTTGCAATATTAAGATCAACACATAGAACCACGGCACTTGCGAGTTTATTGTATAATTTCCTTCATGCAAATTTGGCACCAAGAAAAACATTACACGGTGTTTTAGTAGATATACATGGATTGGGAACACTGATTATTGGTAAGTCAGGCATCGGAAAAAGTGAAACCGCACTAGAGCTTATTAAAAGAGGACATTTGCTTGTTGCAGATGATCGTGTAGATATGTATGAAGCATCTGCGGGATCTGTGATTGGTTATGCACCGGATATTACAAAAAAACTGATTGAAGTACGTGGTATTGGCATTGTAAATGTTGTTGAAATGTATGGTGCAGGTGCATTTAGAGAAGATAAAAAAATTAGACTTGTTGTTGAGCTTGAAGCATGGAACGAAGAAAAACACTATGACCGTTTAGGTGTTGAAACAGAATACGTTAGATATTTTGAAACAGAACTGCCTAAAATTACCATTCCTGTATTACCGGGAAGAAATGTTGCAACACTCGTAGAATCCGCTGCAGATAATATGAAACTTAAATATTTAGGCTATGATGCTGCAAAAGATTTTGTGGATAAAATTAATAAAAAAGCAGAAGGGAAAGAATGATGAAGAACATAAAACAATGGTTTTTCGATCACATGACACCAATCAAACTTTATGGCGGTGCATTTATATATTTTATGGTGCTGGTGATACTTGCAGTTGTGCCACAGACTCGTGTACCATATGACAATATTGCACTTGACTTAGGCTTTGCAGAAGTTGCTTGGTATGCTGTTTTTATTCTTTCAGGGTTACTTATTGCAGTGTATTGGTCTGTCGATGAATTTAAGAAAAAAGGATTATCGGTAGACTTTTTATATGATGCTTTATTATGGACAGTGCCAATTGCAATTGTTGGTTCAAGAATTTATTATGTGATTTTTGATCCAAATAAAAACTATCAATCCCTTACAGATATTATTAACATTACACGAGGCGGCCTTTCGATACATGGTGTTGTGATTTCTGCAACGCTATTTGTATTGTTTTATACTAAGAAAAAAGGTATAAATTTTTGGCTCATTGCTGATATTGTTGCTGTTGGATTCCTCATTGGACAAATTGTTGGTCGTTGGGGAAACTTTATGAATCAGGAAGCATACGGACCTGTTATCGAATCGCAATTCATCTTAAATATATTGCCTGTTTTTATAAAAGATCAAATGTTTATTGCAGGTAATTATCATCATCCCACCTTTTTATATGAAGGTTTATGGAATTTAGTTGGTCTCGTTGTACTGATCAACATAAGAAGAAAAAAACTACTCAAAGTTGGGGATTTGTTTGCACTTTATTTAATGTGGTATGGATTAGGTCGAGGTGCTATTATCGAACCACTTAGAACAGGTGGTGCAGAATTTGATGCACTACGCGTCTTTGGATTACCAGTAAATATATATTTATCACTCATATTATTTTTAGGTGGTGGATTCCTTCTTATGTTTTTAAAGAATAAGAAATTACCTGAATTACCTTACTATGCAGAAGTTGGTCAACATGATTAAGTTAGTATTATTTGATTTAGATGGGACATTATTAAAATCAACTGAAATTATCATGGATGCCTTTGTCATTACGTTTGAAAAATATTTTAATGATGTAGAACTTGATCAAAAAACATTAACATCCTTTCTAGGGCATACACTTTTTGAGACATTTGGTTTATATATTAAAGAAGATCAGGATATGGATGAACTTGTCAATTTTTACAGAAATACATCAGAAAAACTGATGCAAGATGTGACCGCCTATCCTAATGCGAAAGCTTTGATGGAAAAACTTCAATCAAAAAACATCATGATTGGGGTTGTGACATCAAAGATGAATCTTGTTGCCAGAGAACACTTAACATTGATAGGTTTGAATGATTATGTAACGCATTTAGTTGGGTATGAAGACGTTGTGAATCATAAACCACATAAAGAGCCTATTGAGAAAGGTTTATCCTTGTATAACGTCAAAGCTGAAGAGGCTGTTTATGTAGGTGATCACGAAAATGATATGGTCGCTGCAAAATCTGCAGGCGTCATAAGTTGCGCTGTGAGTTATAGTCATAGACTTAAAGAAATGTTATCATTGATGCCAGATTACGTTGTAGATGATTTATTACAAATAGAAGATATTGTATAGGAGATAATGTTATGTATGATGTTTTAGTCATCGGTGCTGGACCAGCAGGTGTTACAGCAAGTATTTATACCAAACGTGCGAACTTAAAGGTCGCTGTATTCGAAGGGAATGTTCCAGGGGGACAACTTGTAAATTATAGCGAGATAGAAAATTATCCTGGTGTAAAATCATTTAGTTCCATTGAACTTGCAACAGATATGATTGAACATATGTCTAAATTAGACATTGAAGTGAAATATGAAAAAGTCACAAAATTAGAAGACCACGGATCTTACAAAACTGTTTCAACAGATTTTGGTTCGTATGATACCAAGGCTGTGATTATCGCTACAGGAAATGTTCCAAGAAAGCTCGGTGTTGAAAACGAAGAACAACTCGCATACAACGGTATTAGTTGGTGTGCTATTTGTGATGGACCAATTTATCGTGATAAAGATGTTATCGTTGTTGGCGGTGGTAATTCAGCGGTAGAAGAAGGATATTATTTATCCACGTTTGTAAAATCAGTGACCGTTGTCCAAAATTTAGACCGATTAACAGCTGAAGCAAAAGCCAATGAAAAACTTATTCAACAACCGAACGTTAAGATCTATTATGAAACGCTTGTAGATAAGTTTTTAAAAGATGATAAAGGATTAACAGGGGCAACATTAAAAGATAAAGACGGTAAAATCTTTGATGTGTTTGCAGATGGCGTCTTTGAATATGTTGGGATGATACCTGTGACAGATTTTGTGAAGCATCTTGGCATTACAACCAATTACGGATATATTACAGTGAACGAAAAAATGGAAACAAAAATTCCAGGCATTCTTTCATGTGGCGATGTAAATGATAAACAAATACGTCAAGTTGTCACTGCTGCAGGAGATGGTGCCGTTGCAGCTCAAAACGCACTTAAATATTTGGAGTCACTACACTAAATGTCATTTACCAAGCTTGTCAAAGAAGAACTTGTCACAATTCCAATTGAGACATCTGAACAACTCGCTGAGTTTGCGGCTTTTTTGCACATGAATGGTGATATTACAAAACGTGATCAAAAACTGATACTCATATTTAAGACGAATAGTCCTACCGTTGCAAAAAGATTTTTGCAATTATCAAGAACGTTATATCAAGCAGAAACAACACTGATTAAAAAGCAACAACAAAAGCTGACAAAAAAACCTCAGATTTTAATTGAAATAGAGTCAAGAGTCAAAGATATATTGTCTGAAATCAAATTGTTAGAACCATTATTTGAAACCTCAGATGTCTTACTACCATCAGATGTCACACGACTCGCGTTTTTACGCGCTTCATTTTTGTCAACTGGATCTGTGAATGATCCTAAGACAGCACAATATCATTTAGAGATGAGTCACGAAAGAGATGATTTAGCAGTGCTCATTCAAAGTTTAATGAACCGCTTTGATTTAAATGCGAAAATCATCAAAAGAAGACATCAGCATGTTGTTTATTTAAAAGATGCAGAACACATTTCAGATTTTATGATGCGTATAGGGGCTCAAAACTCAGTATTTAAATTTGAAGATGCAAGAATTAAACGTGATTTTAACAACTCGATTAATCGTGTGATGAACTGTGAAATTGCAAATGAAAAAAAAGTTTATGAAGCGGCATCAAAAATTATAGATGAAATAACCTTTATTTCAAGTTATAATGTATATATAGATGAAAAAATCAAACGTGTGATGGATTTAAGACTGAATTATCCAGAATATAATTTACGAGAACTTACAGAACAATATGAAATAGAGTATAAAGAACCTATTTCTAAATCTGGACTCAATCACAGATTTTCAAAAATAAAACATATTGCACAAGCATTAAGGGAGGGATCACCCCTATGATTAAAGGCGTCGGCATGGATTTAGTTGAATTAGAACGTATTCGAGAATTGCTTTCAGATCGTTTCATTGAACGTATTTTATCGGAAAAAGAAATGAAAGAATACCAAAATCTCGCACATGAACAAGTAAAACTTGAATTCATTGGTGGGCGTTTTGCTGCAAAAGAAGCAATATTTAAAGCGGTTGCTGTTGGACCAGGCAATACAAATTATAAAGATTTTTCAGTGTTACATGAACCCTCAGGAAAACCGTACGTAGAATCAACATTTTTTACAGACAAAGAGCACGTTTGTGTTTCTATCACGCACACAGACAGTTATGCTGCAGCATTTGTTGTCATTGAAAGCAAGGAGTAAACATGAGTCAAGCACAATCAAAAAAACAATCAAATAAAGAAACTAATATGAGACAACGACCACTATCCAAAGGAGAACGCCTTCTTATGCGTGTTGGTGTTGCAGTGATATTAATCACGGTTGCGATAATTGTTACCATTGTTGTGATTGCAACGCTAGATAACGAAGAAGAAGTCGTATTACCACTAGAAAATTATACCCATATTGTGTCAAGTGATTTAACCTATATCATTGGAGATAATGGGAGTGGTTCATTTGGTGATTTCACGTATTTTCAAACAGATGATGAGAAGGATTTAGCAATACATTCGATTCTTATGTCTTCAGATGCACAGAACCCTTTGTATATATTATTGTATCGATCAAGTGATTTAGAGGACACAATACTTACATTTTTTACCGATAACGAGGAGACA
Source organism: Acholeplasmataceae bacterium (assembly GCA_003497445.1). GTDB lineage: Bacteria > Bacillota_I > Bacilli_A > Acholeplasmatales > Acholeplasmataceae > UBA8290. The sequence continues at coordinate 6,133 of DNNX01000042.1, forward strand.
TTGCTACTTGAAAATGTATTACTATTAGATTTAGATGATCCTATTAATGCAGATGTATTTTCTGTTCAAGCCGTATTATCACTTGGGATACCTCAGGCATCCCCACAATCACTGATTACATTTTATGTAGACTATAACGAAGAAAAAGAAGCATTCTTTGATACGGTATGGTCAGATGCAATAAACATATTAAAAAGTTTAGAAAATTTAGTATAAAAAAGGCGTTGCCTTTTTTATTTAGGAGACACAATGAATTCAGAAATTATTAAACAAATTAAAGATGCAACCCATATTTCAGAAAAACAAATTCAAACCGTTTTAAATTTATTGGATGAAGGGAATACAATTCCGTTTATTTCAAGATATCGAAAAGAAGTCACGGGTGGATTAGATGAAGAACAAATATTTTCAATTCATCAAACATGGTCGTATCAAAAAAATCTTTTTGAAAGAAAAGAAGATGTCATCCGCCTTATTGATGAAAAAGGAATGCTCACAGGAGAATTAAAACATGCGATTTTAAAAGCTGAAAAGCTTGTTGATGTAGAAGATATATACCGCCCGTTTAAAGAAAAGAAAAAAACTAAAGCAACAGAAGCGATTGCTAAAGGTCTCCAAGGACTTTCTAATTTTTTTATGTTTTTATCGGATGAAGATCCAAAAGAAGAAGCAAAAAAATATGTAAATGATGATGTCAAATCAGTAGAAGAGGCATTGGAAGGTGCCATGCATATTTTAGCTGAATTTGTTTCTGATGATGCCGAATATAGAAAAGCATTAAGAGACATGATGCGTGAAGGTAATATGAAAACATCTCTTAAAAAAGGCGCTGAAGATGAAAGACAAACGTATGCAATGTATTATGAATACGAAGAAAAAGTAAAACATATTAAGCCACATCGTATTCTTGCAATTAATCGTGGTGAATCAGAAAAAGTATTGTCTGTAAAGATTGATGCAGACAAAGATGCCATGGCGTCCTATATCAAAGAAGATCTTATCAAAAGACAAACATCTCCTTCTATGACATATATCACACAAGCGATTGAAGATAGCATTAAACGTTTAATCTATCCATCTTTAGAAAGAGAAATAAGAGCAGAACTTTCTGAACTAGCAGAAGACCAAGCGATTGAAGTGTTTGCAGAAAACTTAAATAAATTGCTACTTCAACCACCTTTAAAAGGAAAGATGATTTTAGGGATCGATCCAGCATTTAGAACAGGATGTAAGTTATCTGTTGTTGATCAAACCGGGAATGTACTTATAAAAGGTGTGATCTATCCTCATGAAAAATCAAAAGGAAGTGTTGCTGATTCTAAAGATATTGAAAAATCAAAATCAACCCTTTTTCAGATGATAAAAAAATATCAAATTGAACTCATTGCGATCGGTAATGGTACGGCTTCTAGAGAAACTGAAAGTTTTGTTTCAGAACTCATTAAAGAAATGAAGTTACCAGTGAATTATGTCATTGTGAATGAAGCAGGGGCTTCGGTGTATTCTGCAAGTGAACTGGCAAGAGAAGAATTTCCGGATTTTAGTGTGGAAGAACGTTCGGCTGCATCGATTGCAAGACGACTTCAAGACCCACTTTCAGAACTTGTTAAAATAGACCCTAAATCCATTGGAGTGGGTCAATATCAACACGATGTAACGCCTAAAAAACTGAATGAAACCTTGAATTTTGTTGTCACTCAAGCCGTTAACCAAGTTGGTGTGAATTTAAATACAGCTTCTAAGTCTTTATTAATGTATGTCTCTGGACTTAATAAATCCAGTGCGGAAAACATTGTGACACATCGTCAAAATATTGGACGCTTTCATAATAGAAAAGACATATTAAAAGTACCTAAACTCGGAAAGAAAACATTTGAACAAGCCGTTGGTTTCTTGCGTATTCCAGATAGTAATGAAGCACTCGATATGACATCTATTCACCCAGAATCTTATGATAAAGCAAAATCAATCATGCGTATTTATGGCATTCAAGGCGATATGTTTGGGAAAGAAGAGGTGAAAGAAATTGTGAAAGACATTGACAAATCGAGACTCATGAGAGATTTAGATATTGATATGTATACGTTATCAGATATTTTAGATGCATTTATTGCACCTTTAAGAGACCCTAGGGATCAATTTGCACAACCTATTTTACGACAAGATATATTAAAAATAGAAGATTTAACCATTGGGATGGAACTTGAAGGGACCGTTAGAAATGTGGTTGATTTTGGGGCATTTATCGATATTGGATTAAAAGAAGATGGTTTATGTCATATTTCTAAGATGGCAAAACGCTTCATCAAACATCCTAAAGATGTTGTTGCCGTTGGAGATATCGTGAAAGTATATGTCATTAATATCGATTTAAATCGAGGTAAAGTCGGCTTATCCATGATTAAAGATTAATTTATAATAGAACAAAATAAAAAGCACATAAGACACGTGCTTTTTTTGTTAAACATTGTAGGTTGTTGAGGATGTGTTACCACCACGTCCGGTCCAATTGGTATGAAAGAATTCACCTCTTGGTTTGTCTTTTCTTTCATATGTATGTGCACCAAAGAAATCTCGTTGCGCTTGAAGTAAGTTTGCTGGAAGGTTTTCTGTTGTATAACCATCAAAATAGGCAAGTGCAGATGACATCGCTGGTACAGGAATACCGTTTAATATCGCATGTGATAGTGTCACACGTAAATCTGGTATCATTGCTGTCATTGTAGATTTAAAATAGTCATCTAACAATAAGTTATCAAGTGAAGGGTTTTTATCAAAGGCAGCTTTAATTTTATCCAGAAAAACAGAACGAATAATACAACCACCGCGCCACATCAGTGCAATCCCGCCATAATTTAAATCCCAATGGTATTTTTTTGCAGCCTCTTTCATAAGGGCATACCCTTGAGTGTAAGATAAAATTTTCGCTGCATATAAGGCATGCTTTAAGTGTTCTAAAAAGTGAGCTTTATCACCACTAAACGGTTTTATTGTTTTTGGGTACACTTTAGATGCCTCAACGCGTTCCTCTTTTAATGCAGATAAAAATCTTGAAAACACAGATTCAGCAATAAGTGTTAAAGGCACCCCATATTCAAGTGCAGCGTTTGCTGTCCATTTTCCAGTACCTTTTTGACCAGCAGTATCTAATATGGCATCAATTAAATGGTTTCCTTGATCATCTTTATAGCTTAAAATTTGATAAGTAATTTCAATTAAATAACTATCTAAGACACCTTGATTCCACGTTTTAAAGGTTTCTGACATTTCATCATTGGTCATCTTTAAATAGTCTTTCATGATGTGATAAGCTTCTGAAATGAGTTGAATATCTCCGTATTCGATACCATTATGAACCATCTTAACGAAATGACCTGCACCATCTTCACCGACCCAATCACAGCATACACTTCCGTCTTCAACTTTTGCTGCGATGCCTTGTAAAATAGGTTTTACTAAAGGCCATGCTTCTTTTGATCCACCAGGCATGATGGATGGTCCTGTAAGGGCACCTTCTTCACCACCAGATACACCTGTTCCGATAAATAATAAGCCTTTTTCTTTTAAATATTGTGTTCGTCTAGTTGTATCGTGATATAAAGAGTTCCCACCATCAATGATGACATCTCCTTTATCCAAAAGTGGAATTAGTTGTTCAATGACCATATCCACCGGATTTCCTGCTTTAATCATTAGCATCACTTTTCTAGGTTTTTTTAACATAGATATAAGTGTTTTTACATCATCGGTACCACCAATCGGAAACCCTTTTGCACGTCCCTTTAAAAAAGTGTTAACCGTTTTAATTTTTCTTGAATTCACAGCCACAGAAAAACCTTTGGAAGCCATATTTAAAGCAAGGTTTTCCCCCATGACTGCAATGCCAATTAATCCAACATCATATAACATAAAATATTTCCTCTTTTTACATAAGATAGATACTTTATCATTGTATATGTATTTGACTTTTGAGTCAAGGCAAAGAATTTTACAGATATGTTGACTTAAAGCAAAAAATAATATATTCTAATATAGCGTATAGGAGTAGTACTCAAGTGGTTAAGAGGACGGTTTGCTAAACCGTTAGGTCGGGTTACCGGCGCGAGGGTTCAAATCCCTCCTGCTCCGCCACTTGTGGCCCGTTGGAGAAATGGTTAACTCACATGCCTTTCACGCATGCATTCACGGGTTCGAATCCCGTACGGGTCACCAAAATAAATTCTAAGTCATTTTAATGGCAAAAATTATAAAGCAAAGAAATATTTATTATAATGAATAATTGTAGCTTTGAAGAAAAGGAAATTATATGAACGAAATTAATGAAACACAAAGAGAAATATCTTTAATTGAATTATGGCATATTATTTTGAGAAACATTTGGATCATAGTAATCTTAACTTCCATAGTATTTATTTTCGCAACAACTTACGCCTGGTTTATTGCAACGCCAGATTATGTATCTAATGCTGACGTAATGGTTCAAGTTGAAGAGTCAAATTCTGGACAAATAGATACCGGTTTTGATTTAATTTCAGCGTCTCGTCTACTTGATACGGTTAAAGAACTTACAACAAAAGATGTTGTCATTGAAGCTGCAATTTTAGAACTCGAAAAAATGGGTTACGAAGATATCGAAGTCCAATACATAAGAAATGGGTTGAATATTAGCTCTTCGTCTACTTCCTATTTCATTAATATCTCTTTCGTTGATAATGATACAGGGTTTGCTAAAGATGTCGTGGATGCTATCATACAAGGACTCATTGAAGTTACAGATGAAGAAGATGCATTTCCGGTATTGACAAATAAGATACGACGAACCTCTTTTGCAAGTGATGCTGTATATAATTCCCCTAACAGATTGTTATTTTCTATTGTCGGACTTATTCTAGGAGGAGTCATTTCTTTGGGTTTTATATTCTTGAGAGAAACACTAACAACAAACTTTAAATCAAAAGAAGAAATAGAACATGCCTTAGATATTCAAATATTAGGTGTTATACCATTGATGAGCTCGAAGGGGGCAAAAAATGTTAAAAAATAAAAAATTATCAGTTCAAAACAAATTAGAATATGATTACATTTACACGAAAGAAAACCCTATTTCCTTTATCACTGAAGCACATCAAAAATTTTTAGTGAATTTAGAATTTATTAATGTTGACAAAGCATACAAATCCATTCAAATAACATCTAGTCTTTCCTCTGAGGGAAAATCGACCTTCTTATCTAATGTTGCTTATTTACTTGGCCAAAAAGGACTTAAAGTGATATTGGTGGATTTAGATTTAAGAAAGCCCAAGGTTCATAGAATAATAAATAAAGCTAACGAAGATGGTATAACAGACGTACTTACAGAAAAAATCTCTCTAGAAAAAGCTATAAAAAAAGATACAAAACTTGGTTTTGATGCATTGGTTTCAGGAGAAAAAGCATCTGCGGTTGTGAATTTGTTGCAATCAAATAAAATGAAGACACTTTTTTCAGATTTAAAAAAATTATATGATTATATTTTAGTTGATTCTCCACCGGTAATAAATGTATCGGATGCATTATATATTGCTCAGATAACGGATGCAACGGTCTTTGCTATATCTCAACAAGAAACGAAAAGAAGTGTGGCTAAAGAAGCGATAAATCTACTTAAGCAATCTAATGTAAATTTGATTGGTGCAGTCGCAACACAAGTTGACATAAGAAAAAACGCTTATGGTTATGGTTATGGTTATGGCTATGGCTACGGGTATGGCTATGATTACACCTACGAACAAAATGGTAATGATTGATTGTCATAACCACATACTATTTGAAGTAGATGATGGGTCAAAATCACTTCAAATGTCTCTTGATATGCTGAAATTATCTGCAAGCCAAGGTGTTTCTACTATTGTATTAACGCCTCACATTAATGCTTCTGAGTCTAAGGTCTCTCGCGAAACCCACTTTGATCAATATGAAATCTTAAAAAAATGTGCAAAAGACATTCCTATAGAATTGATTCTAGGTTCAGAGCTTTACATCGGACAAAGACTTCCAAAAATTAACTTGGATTCATTAGTTTATGGGCCTAAAAAAACACTTCTAATTGAATTTTCACCATTCATTGAAACGCCAATCATCGATCACACATTTAACTTGTTAAAGAAAGGATATCAGGTTATCGTTGCTCATGTTGAGCGCTATAATTATTTGTCATTAAATGATATAAATGAATTAAAACAAATGGGAGCAATTTTACAGGTCAACACATCCTCTGTATTAAAAACGGGGCACCGTATGCATGTTAAAAAAGGACTTGATTACATCAAAAAAAATTTAATTGATTTAGTATCAACAGACGCGCATAACTTGCTAAGAAGACCACCAAATTTGTTAAAAGCGAGAAAAGCATTAATCAAGCTCGTAGGAATAGATAAAGCATTAAGTTTAACTGGTGTTTATGCATTAAAAAACATATTATAGAAAAAAGAGAAAAGCTAAGCTTTTCTCTTTTTTATTTCTTCTAAAGTTAATAATAAAGGACCGTCAGTGATTTGTAATTTTTTTTGATATTCTAAAATAGAATGATTTAAAAATGTTAGAAATTGCAGTGATTGATCTAATCCTTTAAGGGAGACATAGGTTGGTTTTTCTCTAACATCATCCGACTTACTTTTACCTAATGTTTCGGGTGTAGAAGTATATTCTAAAATGTCATCTTGCACTTGAAAATAAAACCCAAGTGACCTTCCTATATTGGCCCAATCATCAATATCATTAAAAGCATTAGAAGCAATCGCACCCATCATAAATGAAGCTTGAATTAAATTTGCTGTTTTATGAAAATACATTAACTCTAAATGATTAATATCAATTGTTTGTTTTTCTGATTCAATATCTAAAATTTGACCAAAAACCATTCCCTTAGAACCGGTTTTTTTTGAGAGAATATCAATCATTTTTATCTTTTGATCAGAAGATAATTTTTTAGAGGATGCAATCAAATTAAAACTATCGGTTAGTAACGCATCACCAACTAGAATTGCAGTCGCTTCATCAAATGCAATATGTAAAGTTGGCTTACCACGTCTTAAAGTATCATTATCCATCGATGGAAGATCATCATGAACAAGAGAGTAAGTATGCAGTAGTTCTAAAGCAATCGCAACATCAACATAATGATTTGAATCAAATCCATAATGTTCAATGACTTGAAGCATCAATAGAGGACGAATTCTCTTACCGCCTGCAAGCAAGGCATATGAGATACCATCTTTTAATGTTGAATCTTCAAGTGTTTCAATATACTGATTAATTGCGTCGTGTATTTTATTGATCATGATTTTCTCCTGTGTCTATTATAACAAATCTATTAAGTTATTTTAAGAGAATCAAGTCTTGGTGAATTATGTGAGTCATTGATTCATGAGCCATCATGATATAATACTTATGAGGATTTATGGCATACGCACACGGAAAAATCATTTTAATTGGAGAACATGCAGTTGTACATCGCACACCGGCAATCGTCTTACCGGTTTTTGATGCATATGTAGAGGTTCTCGTTGAGCCATCTAAAGAAAACATTATCAAAAGTTCTTTTTTTAATGGATATTTAAAAGATATCCCGCTATCTTATCAAGCAATTCAGGCACTTATCAAGACAATTACATATGACCTAAAGCTTGAGCCATTTCAATTAAAAATTGATACATATATACCTGTTGCTGCAGGCATGGGTGCATCGGCAGCGATTGCGAGTGCAATTACACAAGCGTTATTTGAATATGCAAAAAAATCTTTAAATCAAGATCAGTTACGAAAATATATGAATGTATCAGAAAAGATAGCACATGGGTCACCAAGTGGCACAGATGTAGAAGGTGTCTTAACTCAAAAACCATTGGTTTTTCAAAAAGATAGGACCTCTAAGGTCTTGACGTCTACATTAAATGGTTACTTACTGATTGTCTTTAGTGGAATCAAAGGTTCAACAAAAGAAGCCGTTTCTAAAGTTCAATCATATGTAGCATCTCAAGGTAATCAAATCATTGAAGAGATGGAAGACACAATTAATGAAACAATCAAAGCTTATTCAAATAAGGACATTCACAGTGTAGGATTACTTTTAAATCGTTATCAATCATATTTACATACATTAGGAGTTTCTCATTTTGTATTAGATGACATGATAAAAGATGCTTATGAATTTGGTTCTTTAGGTGCAAAACTTTCAGGTGGTGGCTTAGGTGGTTGTATAATTGCACTTTTTGAAGATCTAGATAAATTGTTATTGTTAAAAGAACATTATAAAAATAAAGGATATCATCCATCATTTTTGGTTGATTTAAATAAAGAATATCATGATGACTTACGTTAAAGCACGTGCACCGATTAATATCGCGCTTATTAAATACTGGGGAAAAAAAGACATCAAAGAAGTATTACCATATCAACCTTCTTTATCGTTGTCTTTAGATATTTTTGAAACTGAAACTGTCATCCAAAAAGCAGATCATAATGATTTTGTTTTTAAGATTAACAACATAGAAGATGACAAGATAAAACATAAAGTTGAAACATTTATTAAATTATTTGATATTAATATCAATTTAAATGGTATAGAAATACATACAAAAAATACAGGTCCAACAGCTGCTGGTCTGGCATCATCTGCAAGTGGGTTTGCAGCACTTGCTGTTGCAGTCAATCGTTTTTTTAACTTTAACTATAATTTAGATATGCTTTCATCACTTACTAGAAAAGGCTCTGGTTCAGCAATTAGAAGTTTACTACCAAAAGCAGTTGCTTGGCTTCCTGATGGCCACATTGAACAAGTCGACTTTTCATTTGATGATGTATGTTTAGGCGTTGTTATTATTAATGATCAAAAGAAAAGTATTGGTTCTACTGAAGCGATGAAATTAAGTGTTGAAACATCACCTCTTTATACACAATGGGTGAAGCAATCATTTATTGATTTTGAGGCGTTTAAAGAAACACTAAAAAATAAAGATTTTAAAAAACTTGGAAACATAACAGAAAAAAACGCATTATTAATGCATGAAGTCTGTCATCAAACCGTTCCTAAAATTCAGTATTTAAGTCCATCGTCATATGATGTGATTTCATTGATACAATCCTTAAGAACAACGCTTGATATCGATTGTTACGTGACCATGGATGCTGGACCAAATGTTAAAGTACTTACAAAAATCGAATATCAGGGTACTATTGAATCGCATCTCAATGAAAAAGGTTATGATATTTTATGGTCAGGTATTGACAAGAAAGGTGCAGTCATTTTAGATGAAATCCGTTAGCATTGAAAAACCTGGTAAACTTTATCTTGCTGGAGAATATGCAGTTGTAAAAGGCTACCACGCGATTATTTTACCTTCAAAATGGCAATTAAAAGTCACGATTTCTGAACAAGAACATTTTTCAATTATGAGTGATCAATTTCAATCTAAAGTAACATACAAAGTAATTGATTATAAAATTGATCATCCATATGCACTGTGGAAACATTCAGTGCAAAGTGTATATCGTTATCTTAAGTTTATAAAAGTTGATTTGAAACCTCACCATATTGACATATCTTCAGAACTTCATAAAGATCAAAAGAAGTGGGGGTTAGGTTCTTCAGGGGCACTAACGATTGCACTGATTGACGCTGTCCTTCAATTTCATGATGTGATATTGACACCGCTTCAAATATACAAATTAGGTGTTATTACACAAAAAGATCTTATAGATAAAAGTTCTTTTGGAGATTTAGCGATGAGTGCATATCAAGTACCCCTTGTTTATAAAAAGTTTACTTGGAAAAAAGAGTCTCAAGCACTTTTTCAAGATATTGAAAAATCTTGGGATGATTTACTCATAAAACCTATCGATATTTCTGATCTTCCTATAGTAATTGTGAATACGAATCAACCAGCCTCATCTTATAAACTTGTTCAATCAGTTTTCTCAAATCATCATAATCAAGCACAGCTAATTGAGATTGATCGATGTACAACCCTCATGTATGAAGCAATCAAACATAAAGATTTAAATGCATTTATGCATTGGATGAGATGCCATCACGATGCTCTTATGAACTTAAATGTTAAAAAACCGTTATTTACAGAAAAAATGAAAGATATTATTGCACCAATGCATCAAGAAGATATTGCATATAAGTTTTCTGGTGCTGGTGGTGGAGATAACATGATGATTTTATGTAAGGAAGAGGCATTTAATTCAATCATAGAACTTGTGCCAAAGCAATATCCTATCATTAATAATTTTATCCAAGGAGTTAAACATGTCCAATAGAAAAGATGATCACATTTATTCAGCATTAAAACAACAACATGTAACAAATGATTTTGATAAAGTGAGATTGTTATCGAATTCGTTATGTTCTGTTGATGTTCAAGATGTTGATATTTCTGTATCTATGTTTGGCCATACATTTCAAACACCCATTTATATTAATGCAATGTCAGGTGGCAGTGATTTATCCAAAGAAGTGAATCAAAAGCTTTCATTCATTGCAAGAATCTTTGGTTTTCCTATGGCAACCGGCTCATTATCTGCAGCTATTAAAGATGCACAGTGGAATGATAGTTTTCAGGTTATCAATCATGAATTGAATGAAGGCTTTAAAATAGCAAACATTGGACTTTCAAGATCAAAAGAAGATGCTCAAAAAGCTATAGATATTTTAGATGCCGATGTCTTACAAATTCATTTAAATGCTGCTCAAGAAATCACCATGCCTGAGGGAGATAGAGCTTTTAAACATTGGAAAGATAGATTAGTAGAAATCATAGAATTTGTTCATGTTCCAGTCATAGTTAAAGAGGTTGGATTCGGGATGTCAAGAGAAACTGTTGAGACATTACAATCAATTGGTGTCAAATATGTTGATGTCTCTGGTAAAGGTGGTACGAATTTTATTTCAATAGAAAACGATAGAAGAGACAACCGCTTATTATCTTTTGAATCTTATGGGATATCTACTGTAGAATCACTTTTGGATAATCAAAATCATAAAAACGTTCATATATTTGCAAGTGGTGGTATTCGGGATGCATATGATATTGTCAAAGCTCTTGCATTGGGTGCATATATGGTTGGATTGAGTGGTTATTTCTTGAAACTCGTGATGACACATGACATGGATAAAAGTATTCAACTTGTTAAAGAACTTATCGATGATGTCAAAGGTATCATGGCAGTTCTTAATGCATCATCTATTGCTTCATTAAAAGAAGTAGACAAAATATTCGATCAGGATCTCATCAATTTCATCAATCAAAGAAAAAAAGGTAAGTGATTTATTCACTTACCTTTTTATATATTCTATGACCTTGTACCATTTGTTCTAAAACAAAATTGTTATCTTTGTGAGCTTTAAAATCAGATGCGATATATTGATGTGTGACTTCTTTATCCTTATAAAATGTCATGTATTCTACATATGTTTTAAAGTCTATTTCATCTCTAGAATCTAAATGCGATAATGCTTTTGTTTTATCAAATACTTTTTCATAATCTTTTTGAATGGTGAGTGAGAAAAATTCACCGATGGCGCCAGAACCGTATGAAAACATACCAATGGTTTCATTTTCTAGGGGTTCTTTTGCTAAAGATAAAACAGAAATTAAACTTAAAAATAAGGATCCATTGTATATATTTCCTACTTCTTGAGTGAATGCTTTTACAACCTTTATCATATCTTGTGAAATTGGATTAGAAAAGACTTTGTTGGCTTTGACAGCCATATTCGCAAACGGCATATGGAAGCATGTGTATAAATAAGATTTGTTTGGATCGACACGTTTAAGCATATCTTTATAACAACGAATAGATAAATGACCATCTACGGTTGGCACTTCTTGATAAGACGGACGATAAAAATCTGGAAGTTCTTCAGTTGTAAATTGTCCTTTATGGACTTCAGCGAGCCTTGGGTTTGCACTAATGAGCATCGCGATTGCTCCAGCACCTTGTGTTGATTCTCCAGGTGTATTAAAGCCATACCAAGCGACATCAGAAGATAATACAAGTACTTTTTTATCTGGTTGCATTCTCACGTAATCAATGGCAAGTTGTAAAGAGCCTGTTGCAGCATAACACGCTTGTTTTAATTCTAATATACGAATATTATGTTGTAATCCTAACATTCTATGTACATAATTTCCAGCAGCCTTAGAATAATCAATGGCTGTTTCTGTTGCGAATAATATCGTATCAATGGAAGCTTTATCTTTTTCGTTTAAAATACTGTTTGCAGCTTCTAATGCCATTGTCACAATATCTTCAGAAGGAGATATGACCGCCATTTTATGTTGTCCAATACCAACTTTATATTTATTGACATCTTGATTGCGTGCTTTTGCAAGTGATGTCATATCTAAAAAGAATCTTGGAACATAAAATCCAATTTTATCTATGCCTATTTTCATCGTTGTTTCCTTTCAATACGTTTGTGAGACTGTGTAAGTTCGTTTGTGTTTGTGAGTGCTGCCATCAGTGAAAGTTCTCCACACAACACGAGTGCAGCAGCAATTTGCGCAAGTTTCTGAGCACCAAACTCATCCTTGACATGTAATGATTCTAAATTTTTTGTTGCATCTAAAGCATCTTTACCATGACCTACAGAGCCTATGATGATATTAGGGAGTGAGACAGAAAAATATAGGGCACCATTTTTCACTTCACAATGTGTTATACCTTGTGATCCTTCAACAATATTTGCGGCATCTTGCCCTGTTGCGAGATAAAAGGCAAGCAACATATTTGCATAATGTGCATTCGCTGATAATAAACCACCTGATGCAATAGAACCTATTAGATTCTTTTTGATGTTTAAATCAGCAATTTTTTCAGGTGTTGTACGTAAACTATTTTGAACAACTTCTTTAGGAATTAAAATTTCTGCAATTACATGTTTTCCTCTACCTAAAATAGAATTAACAGAAGATACTTTTTTATCTGTGCAAAAATTTCCTGACACACTTACATATTTTAAAGTTGGATACAATGTTAAAATCTCCTCAGCAATTTTATCTGATGCGAACGTTGTCATGTTATGACCTGAGGCATTCCCAGTCTCATACCCTAAACGAATGTAAAGTAGTGCACCAACAATTTTTCCGTCAATTTGTATTAAACGTGCATGGTTAGATTGTTTTGAAACTACATGTTTTTGAAAATAGTCTATTTTTGATTGACAATTAAGTAATACTTGTTTTGCTTGGTATGAATTTTCTGCTTCAAACAAAATAGAACGCGTCATCATATCTGATAACACGGTCGTGGTTAATGTTTTTGCAAGTCTAGAAATTTTCGCACCACGACCAACAGAATGAAACAATGTTGTCTCATAGGTTGATAATGGCGCATCTAATTCAATACTTAATTCAGTTTTGTTTAAATAACGCATTTCAGCGAAATAAAGCGGTCCAACTGATTGTGTTGGAATGCCAGTGTAAAACATTTGATTTTTCATAAAAGACCTACCTAAAGTGGACTTGATTCTATTTTACAACAGAAATGAATCAATTGAATCATATATGTAAAAAAAAGTCAAAAATTTATCGTTTTCATTGTGACACAGGTCTGTGTTAAAATGTTTAATAAAGTGTAAATATCAAGCTTAACTTAAAATGAAACAAAAAACTAAAGCATTTCCTAAGTAAAATACAAGTAGTCGAAGAATAAATAGGACAAACCAGTTAAATAATTATAAGTATTTTAGAGAATTAATACCAACTATACATATACAATAAAAATATAAAATTAGGAGAAATTAATGAAAAAATCGAACAGACTAATAGAGAATACATTATTAATATCATCTATAATGATGTTTATCTATTCATTTGTAGGTTATGTATTTTTGCCACCTGGAACACTAGCTCCACCTTTAAAAGCATCTTTTGATTCTAACACACTAGCAATTATCTCACATGCTGTATTTTCATCGATTGCTATTCTCACCGGTGTCGTTCAACTGAGGAGATCATTTAGAGATAAATATCCAATGTTAAACATATTGCTTAGAAAAGTATATTTTGTTTCAGTCTTATTTGGAGGTGTCACAGGTTTATATTTATCATTTTTTGCTTATGCTGGATTTGCAAATATCATAGGATTTTTATTACTGGCAGTTTTTTGGTTATTTACAACCTTTAAAGCTTACATTGCTCAAAAAAATGATGATATAGAAATGTATAAAATATGGATAGTTAGAAGTTTTGCATTAACTTTTGCTGCAGTAACACTAAGAATTTATATGGGAATATTTTTTATTATATTTGGTTATAGACAATTTGATTATTTTTATGCCACCTTAGGATTTTTATGTTGGGTACCTAATATCATAGTTATTGAATGGATGTATTTACTACCAAAATTCAAAAAAAGAGCAATTAAGAAATAATAAAATACCTTCCAAGCTTTCGATTGGGGATTTGAATCCCTCCTGAAACGCCATCAAAGTGATGGCTATTTATTTGATATGAGTTATACAGTCAAAAGTGTAAATTTGGTTTATTTTTGTTGTATAATAATCAAGAATATAAGCAAGCGAGGTGCATGTGTTAAAAAAACTTCTAATAATCATGATGATAACCATATCATCTTTACAAATCATTGATATACAATCAAACACAAACGTCTTATCTCATTTACCTGAAGCGATTCAACAACATATCTATGAGCGCTTAAATAATCCAGAAGATAATGCTAATATAGAA